>JASHXW010000245.1 GCA_030043395.1 Streptosporangiaceae bacterium | reverse complement strand
CCTGCCGGCGCGCGCCACTCCGCGCTGGAGCAGTCCAGCGCCATGCCCTACTGGCTGGATAACCCGGGCGCACCTGAGCCTGCATCGCCGCTGGCGGGCCAGGACCAGGCCGACCTGGCTGTGATCGGAGGCGGGTTCAGCGGGCTATGGGCAGCCCTGCTGGCCAAGGAACGCGATCCGCGTACCAGCGTCGCGCTCGTCGAGGGCCGGCGGATCGCCTGGGCAGGCACCGGCCGCAATGGCGGCTTCTGCTCGGCAAGCCTGACGCACGGGCTGGGCAACGGCCTGGAGCGATTCGGTGCCGAAATGCCTACCCTGGACCGCCTGGGCAGGGAGAACCTCAACGAGATCGAGCAGGCTATCTCGCGGTACCAGATTGACTGCGACTTCGCCAGGACCGGGGAGCTGGCAGTCGCCACCCAGCCTTGGCAGCTGACCGGGCTAGCGCAGGCCGCGGAAGCGGCGGCCCAGCTGGGCGCCAGCGTGGAGCTGCTGGACGCGGGCGCGGTGCGGGAGCAGCTGAACTCGCCGGCGTACCTGGGCGGGCTGTGGGACACAGACGGCTGCGCGACACTCGACCCTGCCAGGCTTGCCTGGGGCTTGCGCCGTGCCTGCCTGGCCGCAGGAGTGCGGATCTATGAGCACACGCCGGTGCGCTCGATAGTGGACGGCCCGGGCCGGAGCCTGGAGCTGGTGACGCCAGGCGGCACCGTCAGGGCAAACCAGGTGGTCCTGGCCGCCGGGCCGTTCGCGCCCCTGCTGCGCCGGCTCCGCTCCTACATAGTGCCTGTGTACGACTACGTCCTGGCCACCAGGCCGCTGTCACCGGCTCAGCTCGCCAGCATCGGGTGGGCAAACAGGCAAGGTGTCGGAGACTCGGCCAACCAGTTCCACTACTACCGGCTGACGGCGGACAACCGCATCGTGTGGGGCGGGTACGACGCCGTCTACTACTACGGAGGCAGCATCTCCGCCAGCCGCGACCAGCGGCCGGCCACCTTCGCAACCCTGGCCGACCACTTCTACGCCACGTTCCCGCAGCTCGACGGCCTCGAATTCAGCCATGCCTGGGGTGGCGTGATCGACACGTGCGCTCGATTCTGCGCCTTCTTCGGAACGGCCAAGGCAGGCCGGCTCGCGTACGTGGCCGGCTACACGGGGCTTGGCGTGGGCGCTTCGAGATTCGGGGCGAACGTGGTGCTCGACCTGCTGTCTGGCGAGCCGACCGAGCGCACCGAGCTCCGCATGGTGAAGACCAAGCCGCTGCCGTTCCCGCCAGAGCCGGTACGGGCCGCAGGCATCGGCCTCACCCGCTGGTCGCTCGCCAGGGCCGATGACAATGACGGCCGCCGCAATCTCTGGCTGCGTACCCTGGACCGCATTGGCCTCGGCTTCGACTCCTGACCGCCAGCGTGCTCGCTGGCGCCCCGTTAGCGGGCGTTCTCCAGGTCGCCGAGCGCGGCCTTGGCGTCCGCCAGCGCCTGGTCGGCGTCGCTGGCCTGCGCCTGGGCCTGGCTCAGGTGCTCCGTCGCCTCGTCGAGCTGCTCGGTGAGTACCTGGACGGTACGCCCCGCCCGGTCCAGGCGAGACGCCGCCGCGTCCGCCGACTTCTGGGCGGCCGCGAGCGTCCGCTGCGCCGCGGCGATCGCCTGGCGGCGCTCCCGCTCGCGCAGTTCTCGTTCCCGCTCGCGCCGCTCCCGCTCAAGCTGCTGCCGCTCCCCGCCGGCCTCAGCCGCCGTGCCGCTGCCAGGCCGGGCGGGCCCTGCCTGGTCAGGCTCGGGCCAGGCGGGACCAGCGCCGATCGCGGTACCTATGTCGGGGCTGAACCCGGCCCATCGTGCGGGGCGTAGCAGGGCGCCGCCAGCGACTTGCGCGGCTATGTCGGGGTCGGCCAGCGCCGCGTTGAACGTCGCCGCGATGTCCTCGCGAAGCGCGGCGGGAGCCGTATTGAGGTCCGATGTGGCGAGCGCCCGCCGGACCAGGCCATCGACCAGCTGCCGGCGTTCGGCCGACAGTTCCCGGAGCCTGGCCCCGTCAAGGCTGGCCTCGCCTGCCCGAAGCCGTGCCCCGAGGTCGGACACTTGCGCGGCGACACCGGGATCGGCGTGCACGAGCTTGTTGACGACCCAGGCTGATCGCGTCGGCTTGCCGAGTCCGGTGATCGCCTTCGCGGCGGCCGGGTCGCCGGACGCGCGCGCTTGCGCCGCGAGCTCCTTGCGGCGGCTGACGAAGTCCTCAGGGTCCGCCGTGTAGAGGTCCGCGATGGCCTGGCCGATCAGGTTACTTGCTACCACCGCTCCATCATGCGCCGGCATAACGCAGTCCAGATGCTGAGCGCGACCGGGCTGCGCTCCTCGCAGAAACGCCCGGAGGGGGAGGTGCGCCGAAGCAGCGACCGCAGGTCATGCTCGAACTGGTCCTTGCCGTCGCCGAAAAGGTGCGGCGCGGCAAAGGACAGCGAGAACACCGAGGCCACGATCTCGTCCTCGGCACGCTCGGCCGGCGGGCCCGCGGACACCTCCAGCTCGACCGGGCCGGCGAAGCCCGCCGCTGCCAGCACGGCGTCCTCCCCGTCGGGCGGATGCCCTGCTGCCAGGCTGCCGCGCCCTGCCCGCCTGACCGGTCCCAGGTAACGCCGGATCAGCTCCGCGATCTGGTCCCGTGGCGGCCTGGGGAACGGCAGCGGCTGGGTCCCGGCAACTCCCTCGTGAGTATTCGCGTGCACGAGGACAAGCGCGCCATCCCGAGTCAGGATGCTCCGCACGAGCCGCGCGACCAGCGGACGGTCCACCCAGTGGAACGACTGGGCGAAGGTGACAACCCGGAACGTCCCGAGTGCGGCGGAGATCTGCTCGGCGCGCATCACCCGCCAGCCGATCTGGCGATAGCCGGCCCGGCCTGCTCGATCGGCCGCCACGGCGATCATGTCGGCATCGGCGTCGATGCCGACTGCTTCGGCGAAGAGCGGCGCGAGCACGAGCGTGAGCGAGCCGGGCCCGCAGCCGACGTCCAGCAGCCGACCGCTGCCATCCAGCTTCAGCTCGGCTGCGAGCGCGTCTGCCAGCGCGAGTGGATAAGGCATCCGCCCTGATGCGTAGTACCGAGCAGCGCCAGAGTAGAGCGACTCGTCCCATTCCCAGCCTCTGGCCTGCTCCGGATCGCTCATACCACAGGCACTCTACGCGGGCGCGCGCCTGGTAACCGACCAGAGCGCGACCGCGGCTAACGCGCAGGAGCTTCATAAATCATGCGAGTTCATATAAGGATATGGACTGAAAATCGGATTAGGCTTTTGCCATGGCACTCAGCAGCAGGCTCGTGGCGAGAATGGCCGTCGCGATCGCGGGCATGAGCATCGCCGCCTTGACAATCGGGAGCACAGCCGGCTCGGCAGCGGCAAGCACGGCGCAGCCAGAGCGAAGCGGGCCGTCCCTCACTTCAGGCGAGGCGGCCGGTTACGTCGTGACCGGTGCGCACTTCGCCAACGTCTCCAGCTGGGTCAGGCTTCCTGACCCAGCCAGCTTCTCGCGCGAGATCGGGTCGCTGACGATCAGCGCGCAGCTGTGGACAGCTAGCTCGGTCCTGGACCTGAAGCTCACGGCATGCACCGACAGCTCCTGTCGTCCTGGCGGCAAGCCGGCCGAGCAGAAGTACCACCTCGAGTTCGATGCCTACAGCCGGACCACCGGTGCCCTGATCTGCTCGACGGCGGGCACCGGGTCGCAGCGATGCCCGAACGTGCCGAGGTCATTCACCAGGGCAAGGTTCGCCGCCGGCCGGACGGTTTCCCTAGGGCTGAACTACCCGATTCCGCATCAGTGGGTCTTCGCCAACGGGTACACCTACCCGGTCCAGAAAGGGACCGTGTTCACCCAGGCCCGCCTCGGCGTGGAATTCGGCCCGACGCCTTTCGCCTCGGCGTCGTTCCGCGCGCCGAAGTCCGCGGTACCAGTCGTCACCTTCGACCGGCCGAAGCCGCCGCCCTACTTCGCGGAAATCGTGGTGGAGAAGGGATCGGCCGGCGGTATCGCCGGATGGTGGACCCACCACGAGCTGAGGATGACGAGCGGCGGATCGCCGGGAGGGCATGTCGAAGCCGCCCCAAGCAGGCTCTCCGACGACGGATACCGGTTCACTATCTACCTCGAGCCGTAGCCGCACTGACCTGGCTCTGCCGGACCAGCAGAGCGGCCTGCAGGGCCAGCCGCGACTCCGCCGACTCCACGCTCGCCCCGAGCAGGTGCTCGATCTGGCGCAGCCTCTCGTACAACGTCGGCCGGGCGAGGCCAAGGATTTGCGCGGCCTTCGCCTTGTTGCCGCCGCATTCCAGGTAGACGGCGAGGACGTCAGCCAGGCAGGTTCCGGCAATCTCGTCGTGGCTGAGCAGCGGCCCGAGCTCCCTCTCGGTGAAGGCCAGAACGCGCGGGTCGTCGCGCAACTGGTGCACCAGCCCGGCTAGTCTCAGGCCGGCCAGCCGGGCAACCGGCTCTGACTGGCCACGCCACGCTGCCGCGCCGGCAGCGTCGCCAGCCTCGCGCAAGGCGCGCCGCGCGTCGTGCAAGCTCGTGATCGGCTGGCCCGCGCCGATCGCCTCGATGCACCCGGCCTGATCCGCTCGCCGTAGCCTGCCTGCGAGGCGGGTCAGGATCGCCTCAGGGTCAGCGCCAGCGGGCGCGGCCAGGAGAGCGCCAACCTGGCGCTCGTCCAGGGGCGCGCTCAACGCGGGCGCGCCGAGTTCGGCGCTGGCGGCCGCGATGGTTTCCGCGGTGTGAACCGCCGCCGGGCCGTGGTCACCCGATAGCTTGACCACGACTGGCAGCAGCCGGCGCCCGGCTACTGGCACGCCGAGCGCGGTAAGCCTTGCCTCCAGGTCGGCCAGGTCGAGGTAGCCGCGACCCGCAATCGCCGCGAGCAGCGAGCGGTGGGCATCGCCCCGCGGGCCCTGCGGTCCGGCGGCGGTCAGGCGGGCGAGCGCCAGCGTGCCCGCCGCTCGCTCGGCGAGCACGGGAGCCGCCGCGTCCGGCGCGGCGCCGACCACGAAGATCAGCCTGCCCCAGTCAGCCTCGCCGGTTCCCACGGCAGCGACCAGCCAGCCGGACGCCGGGTCGTATCCGGTCCGCCCGGGCACTATGACGCCGCGGGACCTGGCCGCGAAGCCGGCCAGCAGCGAGGCCGCTTCCCGGCCAGCTAGCTCGCAGGCCAGGACCACGTGGCCAAGGTCCTCGAGGATGACGGGCACCCCGGCCAGGATGCTCGCCTGGCGCACGATCTCAGCGGCCGGCGCCCCTGCGAGGACCAGGCCGGTGAATACCTCGTGCAGTCGCTGGGCCGCGCGGAGCTCGGCGACCTGGGCGTCGAGGATCTGGGCATGCACCGCTTCGGTGACCGCGATGAACTGCGTCTCGCGCTCCAGGACGATGAGCGGAAGACGGTGCGCAGCAGCCGAGCTGACAAGGGCGCGGGGCAATTCCCTGACGTAGCGGGAGCCCAGTTCCACGGCCAGTGCGCTGACCCCTGCGTTGGCGAGGCCAGCCACGTACCTGGCCAGGCCAGCCGGGTCAGGCGGCAGCGCGATTCCGGTGGACAGGACTAGCTCGCCACCGCGCAGCAAGTGCCCGCCCTCGGCCACTTCCATTACGTGCACCCAGCGCACCTGGGCATCGAGCCGGCCCGCTGCCACGAGGACCCTCGGGGCGCCGCGCTTCACCGGGTCCAGGTCGAGCACGTCGGCAACTGTGGGCAACATCGGGCCAGCTTCCCGGGGATTGACGATTCGTCAGGCATGTACCTACGCAGCTTACGATCTGTAACTTGGCCCGGCTGTGGCGGCGGTAGAGACTGGAACCGGGGAATGGCGACGCCGGAGCGTGCCGCCCTGGCGCGACGACGGGCCGGACGAGGGCGCGGAGGGAACAATGGCAAAGCACTGCACGCACTGGATCAACGGCAAGCCGTGGACCGGGCCGGCGTCAAGCTCGGCATCCGGCGCCGCAGGTCGAAGCGGCGACATCTACAACCCGGCGACCGGGCAGGTGACCGGCACGGTGGACTTCGCCTCCGCGGACGAGGTCGACGCGGCCGTCCAGGCTGCAGCCGCCGCGTTCCCTGGCTGGCGGGAGACCTCGCTGGTCAAGCGAGCCGGAGTGATGTTCGCCTTCCGTGAGCTCGTGCGCGAGCACTCCGCCGAGCTTGCCGCGCTGATCAGCGCAGAGCACGGCAAGGTGGCCTCCGACGCCGCAGGTGAGGTCGCGCGCGGGCTCGAGGTCGTGGAGTTCGCCTGCGGCATGCCGCACCTGCTGAAGGGCGGCTTCTCGGAGAACGTGTCCACCGGGGTCGACGCCTACTCGATCAGGCAGCCGCTCGGGGTGGTCGCCGGAATAACGCCGTTCAACTTCCCGGCCATGGTGCCGATGTGGATGTTCCCGATCGCGATCACGGCCGGCAACACGTTCGTGCTCAAGCCGTCGGAGAAGGATCCGTCCGCGTCCGTGCGGATCGCGGAGCTCCTGGCCGAGGCCGGCCTGCCGGACGGCGTGTTCAACGTCGTGCACGGCGGCAAGGAAGCGGTGGACGCGCTGCTGACCCATCCTGAGGTCAAGGCCGTCAGCTTCGTCGGATCGACCCCGATCGCCCGTTACGTCTCGCAAACCGGAACGGCCGCGGGCAAGCGAGTCCAGGCACTCGGCGGAGCCAAGAACCACATGATCGTGCTGCCCGACGCCGACCTGGACCTGGCAGCCGACGCGGCCGTGTCCGCGGGGTTCGGCTCGGCGGGCGAGCGGTGCATGGCGATCTCGGTGCTGGTCGCCGTCGACCCGATCGGCGACGAGCTGGTCGCCAGGATCCGCGAGCGCGTCGCGAAGCTGCGCGTCGGACCGGGCGACCAGCCCGAGTCCGAGATGGGCCCGCTGGTCACCCGGGCGCACCGGGACCGGGTCGCGTCGTACCTGGACGGCGG
>JASHXW010000244.1 GCA_030043395.1 Streptosporangiaceae bacterium | reverse complement strand
GCAAGACCGAGGAATACAACGACATCGCCACCTGGGCCTACGCCGAGCTACCGAAGGTATTCCGTCCCGATACCACCGCGCGATCGTTCGTGGTCAAGACCGTGGCTGACCTAGAGCAGGCACTTGCCGCGCCCAACGACACGCTGGTCTTCGTCGAGTCAGTGATGGATCCTTATGACGCTCCCGCTGCGGTCATCCACAGCAGCAACAACGGCGCCGAGCTGGACTACGGTCCCCGCGGACCACAGCACCGCGGAAACGCCCAGCTCCGGCCATCTGCCTGAAAGCTGAAGCGCAGCCTCACCATCGCGCCGGCTGGGACGGCATTTCGGCGGATGCGCAGGTCCGCGGGGCTGTCGGCGGTGGCTTTCAGCCGCTATCGACCCAGCCGATACCATTCACCTGCCAGTGCTCCCGATCATCTAGGTGGAGGTCTTCCGTGCGCGGTCTGCCCGGGCTTCGAATCAGTGGCGCGTTGCTAGCAGCTCTATGCTCCGTAGCCCTCTTCACTACGGGGCAGGCAGCTGCTGCCCAGCCATCGGATCAGCGGGCACTCCCCGCCTCGTGCGCGGCCAATGAGACGCCTAACTTGGACGGCTATCAGCCTGAGCTCGCCAAGGACTACTGGGTGCCCATCGACGCAGCCATCGGTGACTATTTCGAGCTGGCTCCTGCCAAGCAGTACTCCAGCGGCGACATCTCAGGCGCGGCCTATCTCCTGATTGACGATGGCCCCTACCTGAGCGGCACCTTTGATGGCACGCTCAGCGCCGGGAACATTCAGATTAAGGGCTACGTTCTCTCGCCGATCGGTGTCCATGAGAAGTTCTCCTTCACCGGGACCCTTACCTGCCTGATGTCGCGGATAGACACCTCGGACCTCAAGACTTCCGGCGGCCTGTCGCTCGCCGCAAAATCTAAGTTCACGAGCGTTTGCCCAGGGCAAGGCTCAGATCCGGACGGCTACACCTTCGCGTGCATCGCCGAGCAGATACGTGACGGAGTGACGCAGTACAAGTACCTCACCAAGGAAACGGACGTCGGGGCGATCCAATACGTCTACCACGGCGGTCACGGCAAGGAACCTGGCATCACCAAGGGCGGGCTGGACTGCTCAGGGTTTACGCGCGTCGTCGACGCCCTGGGCTGGGAAATGGACGTACTCGGCAGCACCTATACAGGCGGCCAAGCCGCAGAGCTAAAGGCCTACAAGGACTCAAAGCCGGATGGCAGCATTGGCGACCTGGTCTACTGGCCTGGTCATGTCGGCATCGTCATCGCCAAGAATTACATGCTCGACGAACCCAACGACGGGAAGGGAGAGCACCCGGGAAAGCCGCCGCACAACTTGCGGGTCGACAAGATCTCGACCTTTAAGCCTGGTGTCACGCCCACCTACTACCACCTGGACATCCCCTAGCAACCCGTCCCTGAGGACTCGAGCAGCCCGAGCACTGCCGTGAGAGTCGGAACGACCGGGCCCGGCCAGTCATCCTCCCGGCCGCGGGCCTGAGCGATATACCAGTCATCGGCCCGGAGCATCACGGCACTCATGCCGCATGCTGATGCGCCGGTGAGCTCGCGAGATCCGCCGTCCCCGACATACAGGCACTGGTCGGCGCGGACGCCGAGCTTGCTCGCGACCAAGTGGAAGAGCGCGGGGTTCGGCTTCCTCATGCCTTCCTCGCAGGACAGCACGCGCGCGTTCACCAGATCGGCAACCGGCAGCTCGTCCCAGCTCTCGGCCAGCTCGACCGAGCAGTCGCTGAGCACGCCGATCGGCAGGCCACGATCACGCAAGTTCGCGAGCACGTCGAGCGCGTCCGGGCGGAACACGAGCATCTTGCGCTGGCCAGCCCGCCTGACCGCGCACGCTGCCGCAATCGCGTCCTCGCCGGGCTCGGCTCCAAGCCGGCGCGCAAGCTCGCGGAATGTCTCGGGCATATCGCCGAGCGCCCCGGTCGAGCGCTCTTCGTAGGAGTCGTCCATCGCGCGCCGCCAATCGGCCGGATCGAGCCCCAGGCAGGCAGCGGTCCCGCTGGTGAGCTCCTGCCACACCTGATCGGGCGTCATCGGCGACAGCGTTCCGTAGAAGTCGAAGATCACGGCTGCGAACGACATGACGCTCCTCGGGCAGGACGGTTCGGGCACGGGCGCATCGCGAGGCAGAACGCGCCCGGCCGCACGACGCGTCAGACCTTGTCAGATGGGAGGTTCACTGCCGATACTGCCTGACGGCCTGTCCATGCCCACCTGCGGGGCAGCCGCCAACTACCGGCCCGGCCGGTACTGTGGCGCGGTGACAGAATCCGACGCCGCGGACGTCGTGCACCGTACGGCCGGCCGCGTCATCGTCCTCGACGGTGACGGCCGGGTGCTCCTCCTGCACGGCTTCGATCCGGCCAGGCCAGATGAGCCGTACTGGATCACGACCGGAGGTGGCGCCAAGCCCGGTGAGAGCCTCGCTCAGGCCGCCGCCCGCGAACTGCACGAAGAAACCGGGCTGACCGTCGCGCCTGAGGACCTCGGCGAGCCGATCTGGCACCAGGTCGCCGATTTCAGCTTCGAGGGCAGGCGGTTCCGGCAGGAGCAGGACTACTTCCTGCTTGTCATCGGCGCGGACGGCACCGTCCCGCAGATATCGGTGGATGGCCTGGAGGACGAGGAGGCCGCCGTCATCGACGGCCACCGGTGGTGGACGCAGGCTGAGCTCGAGGCCACCACGGAGACCTTCTACCCCGCCGACCTGATCCGCCTCATGCGCATGCGGCCGTAGCCGCGCGGCCGGGCGGGCCTACCTGGCCTCGGTGAGGCCGAGCAGTGGCTCGTCAGATGACCTGAGGTCAGCGTTGGGCAGCCCGCCCGGAAACAGCTTCCTGACCTTCTCGGCGACGGCGATCGCGATCTCGACATGCTGCCGCCTGGTCGATGCGTAAAAGCTCTGCGCCTCATTGCTCAGCTTCGGGCTGGCGTGCAGTGGCTTGTCGCTGACGGCGAGCAGCGTCGCGGTTGGTATCCGGTAGCGGAACCCGTTGGCGGCGACGGTCGCCGACTCCATGTC
>JASHXW010000023.1 GCA_030043395.1 Streptosporangiaceae bacterium | reverse complement strand
GTCTACATGGGCCTGCATTTCGAGTACCCGCGCGGCAGGTACTGGTTCAGCTCGGCTCGCTGGGAGGCCAAGTCGACCTGGCTGAGCCTGCACGGACCGGGCCGAGTGGCCATCCAGTCGGTGTTCGAACCACCGGAGACGGTGGGCTCGGTGGTGAACAGCTCGGGCTCGACAACGCACTTCTGGTAACCCGCCGTCCGGCGGCCGGGCCGCTCGGGTGCCCGGCGGAGCAACATCGATGTCCCTGCGCTGTTGTCATACCAACAGCGCAGGGACATCGATGTGCTGTGGTGGGCCTCGGTCCTAGCCCGTGAGCCGGCCGCGCAGGCGGGACAGGGCGTCAGCACCCACCGCGAGCAGCAGGATCACGCCGAGCGCGATCTGGTCGTAGAGCGGGTTCAGGCCGAGCAGGTCAGAGCCGTTGCCGATCAGCGCGATGAACAGCACGCCCACTACCGTGCGCCAGATCGCGCCTTCGCCGCCCAGGATGCTGGTGCCACCGACGACGATCCCGGCGAGGACGGTGAACGTCAGCGTGGTCCCGCCGTTCGAGGCCTGGGCGCTGAGCACACGGGAGGTGTCGATCACGCCGCCGAGCGCCGCAGCTCCGCCGCTGAGCACGAACGTCAGCAGCTTGACCTGCTGCACGCGGACGCCGGCCAGCCGGGCAGCCTCGGCGTTGCTTCCCGCGGCATACATGTAGCGTCCCGCGGTGGTGCGGGCAAGGACGATGCCGAACGCCACGACCACGACGACCATGGTCCACGTCGAGGTGTACACGCCGAGGAACTGCCAGCGCGCGAGGTCGCTGAAGGACGGCCGGGTGTAGTCGATGATCAGGTTGCCGCTCGTGGCCAGGCTGGCCAGGCCGCTGATCACGAAGGACATGGCGAGCGTCGCGATCAGCGAGTTGATCTTGAAGACCGTCACGATCACGCCGTTGACCAGGCCAAGGACCAGGCCAGCCGCGATGCCCGCGAGGATCGCGAGCAGGGGAGGCTCGGTCAGCGCAAGATGCGCGGCGATCACCCCGGCCAGCGCATAGGTCGCGCCGACCGAGAGGTCGATCCCGCCGGCGACCAGCACGAGCGTCCCGGCAGCCGCGATGATCAGCGTGGATGCCTGCTGGTCGAGGATGTCGAGCAGATTGACTTTGGTAAAGAATGGCTCGCTCGCGATCGACAGCACGGTGAACAGCACGACGAACGGGAACACGATCGCGCCCCTGCGCAGCTTGCCGGCTATCTCACCGGACGGCATCCGCTCGAGCCAGCGCTGTAGCGCTGCCGGGACTGGCCGGGTCGTCCCGGCATGCTGCTGCGCGGTCCCAGCCGCCTCGGGCCGCGCAATGTCGGCCGCCTCCGAGGGCGCACTTCCGGCCGCCTCCGGCGATTGTGCCGACCGCGCCGGCTGTGCCGCGTCAGTGGTGTCTGGCTGACTCATGAGTGTGCCTATCTGCCGGCGGAGCCGAACGCAGCCCCGAGAATCGCAGCTTCCGTTGCCGCCTCGCCGCTGAGCTCGGCGGTAATCCGGCCGGCTCGCATCACCAGGACGCGATGCGCCAAGCCGAGAATCTCCTCGACGTCCGATGAGATCAGCAGGACGCCGAGGCCCCTGCCGGCCAGCGCGGCGAGCAGCTCGTAGATCGCCCGCTTCGCCCCGACGTCCACGCCCCTGGTCGGCTCGTCGGCGATCAGGACCCGCGGCCCGACGAGCAGCGTGCGCGCGAACAGCAGCTTCTGCTGGTTGCCGCCGGACAGCGAGCCGGCCGGCGCGGCCGGGCCGGCGCCGCGCACGTCAAGCTCGCCGAGCATCTCCTGCACCGCGCGCAGGGTGGCACGCGGCCTTACCAGCGGTCCCAGGCTTAGCTTGTCCAGGCTCGACATGCTGACGTTCTCGCCCACTGACCGCCCGAGGAACAGGCCCTGCTCCTTGCGCGACTCGGGGATCATCGCCACGCCAGCGCGCAGCGCCTGCCGCGGTCCGCGGCCCAGCGCGGTTCCGGCCACGCTGACCGTCCCTGCCTTGGTCCGGGCGGCGCCGAAGACAGCCCGCACCAGCTCGGTCCGGCCGGCTCCGACGAGGCCGGCCAACCCGACGATCTCGCCGCCGCGGACATCGAGGGAGACGCCGTTCACGCCGGGTGCGACCAGATCGCGCACGGACAGCAGCACAGGCGCGTCGCTTCGCGGAGGTTGCTTGTCCGCGAACGTCGTGCTGACGGTGCGCCCGAGCATGGCGCTCAGCAGCGACTCCTCGGTCTGCCCGGCGACCGGCGTGCTCGCGACCACGCGGCCGTCGCGCAGGACGGTGACCTCGTCGGCCAGCTCGAGCACCTCGCCGAGGAAATGGGAGACCAGCACGATCGTCGTGCCGCCGCGCGCCAGCCGGCGGATGACCTCATGCAAGATCTCCACGTCGGGCCGCGACAGCGAGGCGGTCGGCTCGTCCATGACGATCAGCTCGGCATCGCGGCCAAGCGCGCGCAGGATCTCGACCTTCTGCTGGTCGGCGGTGCGCAGCGACCCGGCACTCGCGTCGCCGTCCAATTCGAAGCCTGCCCGCTCGGCCAGGTCGGCGTACCGACGGCGCAACTCGCCCCGGCGCAGGAACCCTGCGCGCCTTGGCTCACTGCCCAGGAATACGTTCTCCGCGACGGACAGCGCCGGCACGACCGGCAGCTCCTGGGCGATCCTGGCGATCCCGCTGGCGATGGCGGCCCGCGGCGCGTGGAAGTGCACGGGCGTGCCGTTCACGACCAGCTGGCCGCGGTCTGGCTCGATGTCGCCCGCGATGATCTTTCCGAGCGTCGACTTCCCGGCGCCGTTCTCGCCGACGATGGCGTGAATCGACCCGCGGTCCACCCGCAGGTTAACCGCCTCCAGGGCGCGCGCGCCGCCAAAGGACTTGCTGACATCCCTCAGCTCGGCGTGCGCGCCCCGCAGGCTCGTATTCGTCAGCCCGGCCACTGCGCCGTGAACTGGCCGACGTTCGACTTGGTCACGATGCCGTTGTCGGGGAGCTCGGCGACCGGATCGATCCCGCCGCTGTCCTTGCCGGTGCGGATCTTCTTCACCAGCGCGATCACCGCGAGCCGTCCCTCGCTGGCCGGGGCCTGGGCGACATCGGCGTACCAGGCTCCTGACTTGACGCCCGCCAGCGCGGCGGCGCTAGCACCGTATCCGACCAGGATGACCTTGCCGGTCAGGTGCTTGGCGGCGATGGCCTGGGCGCCGCCTTCGATGCCCTGGTCCGATCCGACGATCAGGTTCAGGCTCGGCGTCGCACTGAGCATGTCCTGCACGGCGGTCAGGCCGTCGGTCGGGCTGAAGTAGCTCTGTCCCTGCGCGACGACCTTGACGGCGGGGTCGGCCTTGATCGCCTTGTCGAAGGCGCCGCTGATCGCGACGTCCAGTGCCGACGCCTTGATGTCGTACAGGTAACCGACCTTGCACGGGTTCAGGTTGTGCGCCTTGCAAGCCTGCACGACCAGGTCGCCGAGCTTCGTTCCGATCTCGGTAGGCACGAACATCACGTTCGCGGCCAGCCCGGGAACCTGCGGCTTGTCGGTGTTGTAGTTCGGCCCGAGCACCTGGTCCATGTTCACCACGGCGATGCCCTTGGCGATCGCCTGCTTGACCAGGCTGAGCAGGCCGGTACCGAAGATGGGCTGCAGGATGATCCCGTTGTACTGACCGGAGTTGATCACGTCCTGAAGCTGTGAGTACTGAGTCTGCGGGCTGTTGTTAGCGTCAAATACCTTCATCGTCGCGTGGTCGTCCTCGGCTACCGCCTGCGCTGCGGCCAGCATCGGGGCGTCGTAGCTGTTCTCGACGGCGAACGACAGGTACGCAATGTTGATCGGCTTCTTGCTGTTCTTCGCCGAAGTGGACGGGCTGCCTGAGTTGCTGCCGCATGCGGCGAGCACGATGCTCGCCACTGCGATGCCCGCCAAGGCGGGCAGTATGCGGCGGATCCGCCGCCTGGTCGTCGTGTCGCGCGTCAGTCCTGATGGCACGGCTAGACTCCTTTGTGCTTACTCACTGGATGGTGGGTTAGTGGTTGGACCGGTGAGTCGGGTGGCCGCCCGGCTCACCGGCTTTAGTTAGTCATTCCGGGGTCATCACCGCCCGCCTGTGCGGTGCCGTGCCAGTCCTGGCCCAGGCATCGGCGACCTGGTCGAGCGGCAGCACCTCCCGGTCGGTGTCCATCCGCCCCGCGGCAGCGTGCTCCAGGACCGTCGCCAGGGCCGATGCCTTCTGCCCGGGGCTGAGCGCGTTGTTGGTGTAGCCGATCACGCTCAGCATCCGGGCGCGCATGCCCGCCGAGCTGAAGCTGGCTACCGGCGCGGCGGAGGAGCCGAGGTTGACCAGGCGGCCGCCTGGCGAAAGGGCCTCCGCCGCGGCCTGCGCCGGCTCTCCCCAGACCGGGTCGAGCACCAGGTCAAGGCGCCCTTGCGCGGCGTCCTTCAGCCGGCCAGCAAGGTCAGCGACCTGGGCCGCGCCAGCCGCAGTCGCGTCCACCACGGCATCCGCCCCGAGCTCGGCGGCCCTGTCCCTGCCGTGCGGATCGCGGCAAGCGGCCACCACCCGGCCAGCCCCGAGGATCCTGGCTGCCTGGATGCCGACCTGCCCGACCGTGCCGCTGGCGCCGAGCACGAGCACGTGCTCGCCTGGCTGCAAGCCGCCGCGCCAGCTCAGCGCCATCCACGCGGCGATCGCCGAGAGCCCGAGAGCTGCCGCCAGGTCGTCGCTGACGCCGTCAGGCAAGGCGAGTACCGCCGCCTCGCCGGCCACGCAGTACTCCGCGATCGCGCCATCGCCTGGCGCCATGCCCGCGTCGCAGCTGAACCAGACTCGCTGCCCGGCGGGCAGCGAGTCTGCGTCCTCGATGACGCCGACACCCTGGGCACCGGGCACGTACGGCAGCGCGGGCGCGCCGAAGTAGGACGTTCCCGAAGCGCAGAGCAGGTCAAGCGGGTTGATCGGGGCGGCCGCCACCCTGATCAGCGCCTGGCCTGAGTGCCGGGCAGGAGCCGGATGCTGGCCGAACTCCGGCGGCGTGCCGTGCTGACGCAGGACGCCGGCTCGCATCGTCGGCATCGTCATAGGCGCCACCAGCCCACCGGCCTCACTCCTGCGTGTAGGTGTAGGTATAGGGGTTGTCCAGGACCCGGGTCTCGGGGATCTCC
>JASHXW010000022.1 GCA_030043395.1 Streptosporangiaceae bacterium | reverse complement strand
GGGTCGGATTCGGCGTGTTCTGCGCCTACGCCGCGGCCGCGGTGATCGGCGGACTCGCCCTGTTCCTGCGCCGCGACGCCTAGCACCCGGCCAGTCTGGCGCGTTATCTCGGACGCCTGCACGCGCATGCGGGGTGCAGGCGTCCGAGATCATGAGCCCTTCGAGCCTCGCTACCACGCGAAAACCACCTCGACCGGGTTCCACTGGCCGGTGTCCAGGAACCTCGCGGTGGGCAGCGAGCTGGACGACGCCCTGGGCAGGCTGATCAGCTCGAGCTCAATGGCGTACGGCTGTGCCGACGGCGCCGGGGACGGCGTGGCGCTCCCTTGCGGCGGAGGCGGCGGCGAGCTGCTAGGGCTCACGCTCGCGGCAGCCGACTGGGTTGGCCTCCGGCTGCGGCTTGGGCTCGGAGTCGGCCTCGCCGACGGCCGCCGCGCGGTGCTGCTCGGCACCGGAACCGGGCTCTTGGACAGGACCACGACGAGCGCGTGCCGGACCGCCGGGCCGGTCATCAGGTACCCGGGGATGCCCGGGTAGCGCCCGACGACGCTGATCTTCCTAGTCGCCAGGCTGGCCATCCGCACCTGCCAGCCGTGTCCGTACGACCGCCCAGTACCGCTGGAGATGAAGTACACGTCGGCGCCGTCAGGGGTGATCGCACCGGAGAAGATCGCCTTGTCCCGGCCGAGCTGAGCCCCGGTGGCGACGACCCGGCTGCGCTGCAACGCCGGCCCAGAGGCGGCGCTGGCCGGCAGCACGTACGCCCCAGAGCCGTACTGCCTCGCGGGGCCGAAGATGTAGGCGAGCTGCCTGCCGTGCTCGGTCAGCGAGAGCGAGGCGATCGAGATCTGGCTCGGGATGCTCCAGGTCCTCGTCGCTAGCGATGCGACGCGGACGACCGACAAGTCCTCAGCAGCGGTGCTGGACTTCGGGCAGGGCTCGCTCGCGTAAGCGAGCGTGGAATCGTCGGCACTGACCGCGATGCGGTGCACCAGCCGGTCGGTGGTGGCCAGCGGGTACGGGGTCAGCGCCCCTGGCTGGCCCGCTGCATTCAGCCGGAACTGGTAGATCCAGCTGCGGCAGGCGCCCTTGCGCCAGAGCACGGCTACGTAATGGCGGCCATCACCGGTGGCCAGTGCGGCGAACACCATTCCGGGAGAAGGAGCGGCGATGGTGGCGACACTGGCCCCGGAGAATTTGTTATGCACAGTGAGAGAGTGCTTGTCAGTGCTGGACACCGCCACCAGGAACCGCCCGGCGGGGGCGCCGGTCTGCGCCGGCGGGACGGGATTGCGCTCGGCACTTTGCCGCGCGCCGGCTAGGACGCCGAGCAGCACGCCGACCAGCGCGACCGAAGCGGCCGCGCCAAGCGGGATCAGCACGCGCCGCGGTGCCCGGCGGCCGCGCGTGCTGCGAAACGAGTGCAAAGCCACTGACTGCTCGTCCAGGCGGCGGACGCCATCCGGCCTGACCGTGTCGGCCGCGCCGCGGTAAGCGTCCCTGAGCCGGTCTTCGATGCTGCTGTTCACTGCTGCTCCTCGAGCTTTCGCGCCAGGGTGACCAGGGCGCGGGACGCGGTTGACGACACGGTGGACCTCGTCACGTGCAGGATGGCGGCGATCTCGCCGTCAGAGAGGTCCAGGTAGTAGCGCAGGGCGAGCACTTCACGTGCCCGCTCGGGGAGGGTGGCGGCGGCCGCGAGCACCGCGCGGCGATCCTCGCTCGCGATGGCGGCCGACTCCGCCGACCAGACCGGCGGCTCGTGCGGGACTCGCCGCAGCCGCGCCCGGCTGCGGGAGCGCTGCACCGAACGGCATCCGTTGACCACCGATGTCCGCAGGTATGACAGCGCCTTGCTCGGGTCGCGCAGCCGGGGCAGGCTGCGCTGCAGGCCGAGGAACGCGTCCTGGACCACGTCCTCCGCGCTTGGCTGGTCGCCGACCAGCAGAAGCGCGATCCGGACCAGGCTAACGGCGTGCTCACGGTACAGCCCGGCGACGAAGTCGTCGGCGGACAGGATGCCCCCGGCGGATCCGAAGGCGTCAGCGGAGGTGGCGAGCATGGCCCTGCCATCAGGGGGGTGACTGCTGTGGCCGTTCACGATGCCGGGCACTCCCGTGCTGGTTCTCATGCTGCTTAGACGCCGCCGCGCCCGCGATGCTGAGTCCCGCCGGCAGTTAATTGTGCGGCGCCCAGCCCGATGGCGCGGCTCAGCGCAGCGTCAGCACCGCCGCTCGCCGTACGCTCACGTTCTCCAGCTCGCGGTCGACGGGGATGTCGTAGGACGCAAGCTCGCGCAGCAGGTCGCGCGGCAGGTAGGCGCGGCCGACGTCGCCGACCAGCACATCAGCGCCTCGCGCCCTGGCGCTCTGGAGTAGGGAGAGGGCTCGTTCTGCTAGCCGCTTCTCATACCAGATGTCGGCGGCGAATACCACGTCCGGGGTTTCGGCGTCCTGGCCGGCTCCCTCGCCCAGCAGGTCGCCGGTGACGGCAATCCGCACGCCGTTAGCGTCAGCGTTGAGGCCGATGGCTGCCATGGCAAACGGGTCGATCTCGCTGGCCGTCACTGCCGAAGCGCCGGCCAGCGCGGCTGCGATCGCCGTCAGGCCCGACCCGGAGCCGAGGTCCAGCACTACCCGGCCGGCGACAACCTGCGGATGGTCGAGCACGTACCGGGCCAGGGCCTGGCCACCCGGCCACGCGAACGCCCAGAACGGCGGCGGCTGGTCAGGCGCGCCGACCTCGCGCTCGGCTCCCTCCCAGAGCTCGAACGCGTCGTCGGCAAGGTGCAGCCGCATCTCCGGGATCTCGGGCACGGGCCGGAGCGTCGAGGCCGCC
>JASHXW010000243.1 GCA_030043395.1 Streptosporangiaceae bacterium | reverse complement strand
CGTACGGCCACTAGACCTCCCTGCCAGCCGACGAGATTGCGTCTTCCCCAACGAATCTCGGCCATCTGGCAGATAGGCGCCAGCGCCATTGCCGGGCGTTGCCACAGATGTTCCACGCACATTGTGCAGTACGCGCTCCGCTCGCACCAGCACCGGCACCCGTGTTGCATCAGAAGCCTTGGAACAGGCCAGGTCTTGCGTGAGCGTGGTGTGATGGAGATGTGATCCGGTCCGATGGCCTGGTCTTTACCGGCGAGATGTACGGCCTGCAGGTCGATCAGCTGGCCATCGTGCTCGGCGCGAGCCCGCGCCATGCCGCGAAGGTACTGACACGCTGGCGGGAAGCGGGCTGGGCCGCGGCAGCCAGGCTCGGGCCAGGCCAGCGCTGGGTCTGGCTTACTGAGGCCGGCCTGCAGGCGTGCGGCCTGCCGTACAAGGCTTCTGCTCCCGGGTTATCCAGGCTGGCGCACCTGCGTGCGGTCGTCGCCAGCCGGCTCGCGCTCGAGGCGGCTCCGGAGTATGCGGCCGGCCGGGCGTACTGGCGTAGCGAGCGCAGAATCCGCGCGCAGTTCGGCCGCCCGGTCGGGGCGCGCGAGCACATCCCCGACGGGCAGCTGTTCTGGCCGGAACTGACACCGCACGAGTGGGCAGGCGAATGCTGGGCGATAGAAGCCGAGCTGACTCCGAAGACCGTCGACAGGACGGTGGCCATCATGCGTGAGCTGCTGACTCGCACGGGAGACTACGGCTGCCCGCCAGCACGCGTCCGGGTGCCCGGGCAGCCGCCAATTCACTCGCGGGCGCTTTACGTGTGCTCGCACGACGCCAAGCCAGTGGTCGTCAGGGCCAGGTCCGCCCTTGGCGGCCTAGCAGCGCGGATCCTGGTCCGCCCCCTGCCCGATGCCGCGGCGCCACCAGCACCCTTAGCCGCAGGCTCATGATCCGGCACGGGTTCAGCGGCGCGGCCGCGCACCCGATCGCACGGGCGGCGCTGCTCGGGACGGGATGCGCCGTCATGGCGGCCCTGGCGGTAGCTGCGGCACCCGCTTCGGTGATCGCAGCGGGTGCGGTGACCATGGCCTCCTGGCGTGGCTGGCTCCCCCGGCGGCTGGCGCTGGCCGCCGCCTGGTGCGGGCCGATGATCGCAGTGTGGCTGGTCGCGACGGGCCTGAGCACGCACGACTGGATGAGCCTGCTCACCGCGCCGTACCATGCGTGGCTCACGTTCTGGCGGCTGACCCGCGCAGGCGCCTACCTCCGCGCGGCGGCGACGGTCGCGCCGCCGGCGATCCCCGTCGGGCTGCTGGCGGGCGCGCTGATCTGGTCGCGGCGGATCGGCGCCATGGAGTCCGGCACAGGCGGGCTCTCCCCTGCCGCCTCAGTCAACTTCGACCAGCGTCAGTGGAGCCGTCAGGTTCGGGCGGCCAAGGGCAGGATCTCCGCGCCAGGCTCAGTGCCACTGGTGACGAGCAGCGACCTCATCGTGCTCGGTGCTGTCATCAGGACCGTCGGTCACCGTCCCGTGCCGATCGCGGCCCTGGGCTTCGATCTGATGCGAACGCACCAGGTCATGCTCGGAACGACAGGCGCAGGCAAGACGACGCTCATGCTCCGCATGTGGGCCGCGTTCATGCTGGCCGGCTTGCGCAAGCACGCAGCCGGGGCGGCGCTGCGGCCGCTCCTCATCGTGGTGGATTGCAAGGGCGGCGCGCAGGCCAGGGAGACCGCTGAGCGGTTCCGCCGGATCATGGGCGCGCTCGGCGCGAGGGTCGCCGTCTGGCCCGACGAGAACAGCCTGTCCTTGTGGTCGCTGCCGCCCCGCGAGCTAACGACCAAGCTCGTCGAGCTGGTCGAGCACGGAACAGGAGCAGCCGCCTACTACAAGGACATGATGCAGGCCCTGATCGGGCTGGCCGCCGAAGCGCCGTCCGGGCCGCCGGCCAGTTCGGCTGAGCTGCTCCTCAGGCTCGCGCCGGGGTGGCTGGAAGCCGAGTACGCCGCGTGGTCGGCCTCGCCACTCGAGCCTGACCTGAGAGGGGCCGCCCGGCACCTGACCGATGTGTCGATGCGACTGCGAACCTTGTTCGGGCGGCTGGGCCCCGGCTTCGACGGGCCCGGCGAGTTCGCCGGTGCGGACGCCTGGTACTGCATCCTGGAGGGAATCGATCAGATCGCTGCCGCCGAGGTTCAGGCCAAGGCGATCGTCGAGCTGATCGATAGCTTCATCGTGCGCGGAGCGCAGCGGCAGATCCTGCTGGCCGTCGACGAGTTCAGCGCGGTCAGCCGGCGGCTGACCATCCGCGACCTCTGCGAGCGCGCGCGGTCACTCGGCCTCGCCGTGCAGGTCAGCGTGCAGTCGTGGCAGGGACTCGGCGAGACGGACGACGAGCGCAAGCGGGTCGTGAACGCAGCGGACGGCGGTGTCTGGCTGCTCCGCACCCCGCAGCCGGAGCCGGTCGCCGCCCTGGCGGGAAGCAGAAGGGTCATCGAAACGACCAGGCGGATCGGGCGATTCGGAACCTGGGCCCGGCAGGGTAGCTCACGCCTGCGGGACGAGCCGGTGGTCGACTCGAACCGGGCCCGTCGTTTCGAGGACCTTCAGACTGCCTACATCTGCCGCGGCGGCGTCAGCTACATCCAGGTCAAGCGACTGACGGCGGACGACGCCGCCGCGGCAGCGGGTGGCGCTGCGGCCCAGGCGGAACCTGCTGAGCTAGCCCATCCTCGCAGCAAGCAACGCGGGCACGACGACTCGGCAGTCATGCCGATCACTGAGTTGCCCGACGTCAGCTCGGTACTCGACGCTGCGTTCGGGCCGGAGCCGCCACGATGATCAGGCCGCGCGGTCCTTTGCCGCCTCGCCCGGACCCGCCCGAGGTGTTCGGGGTGCTTGGCCTGGATCGCGAGGCCGAGCTCACTGACCACGATGTGCGCGCGGCTTGGCGCCGGGTGGCGTCCCTGACGCATCCTGACCGCGATGACGGCGGAGACCCTGACCGGTTCGCGGACGCGGCGGCCGCCTACAGCATGCTCCGGACAGCGGCAGGCCGTCAGCAGGCGCGGGCCAGCTCCTCGGCCGATGGCCGGCCGGCCAGCACCGCGATCGCCCGGCCGAAGCTCATGACCATCAGCCGCCAGCTAGCCCGCGCCGCGCGGCGCCGGGCTCGCGGCCGCCCGTTCCGGATAGCGCTCACGCTCGTGGCCGCGGGAGCGGCCGCCACGGCTGCCCTGCGGGTCCTCGGCCCGGATCCAGCCGGGCTTGCCCTCGTGGCCGGCGCCATGACCTGGCTAGTCCTAGCCATCCGGCGTGACCTGCTCTGGCGATCGCGGTGGTAAGGAACCCGGGCCATTCAGGAGGTGCTATCGGGATACTCAGCCAGGGTCTGAGCCGGTCGCCACAGGGCCTGCCGGGTCGGCGGTCCACGCTGACCAGGAGCCAACGTAGAGCGCTGCGGGCAGCCCAGCGAGCTCGAGCGCCAGGATCTCATGGGCAGCGGTGACGCCCGAGCCGCAGTACGCCCCGATCAGCAAGCTACCGTCGGGCGCCGCCGCCGGCTGGGCGCCGGCCGGCAGGCCGAGCGCAGCGAATCGGCCGCGCAGTTCCTCAGGCGTCAGGAAGGTGCCGTCGGACCGCACGTTCTCCCTCGTCGGCGCGCTGATAGCGCCGGGGATGTGGCCCGCCACCGGGTCCACGGGCTCGACCTCGCCGCGGTAGCGCTCCCCCGGCCTTGCGTCCAGCAGGAAGCCGCACCTGGCCAGCCTGGCGGCGCCGGCCTCGTCAAGGACGGCAAGTGAGCCGGGCACGCTGACCACGAAGTCCCCGCGCCGCGGCTGCGAAACGTCCGTCGTCACCGGCAGGCCCGCCGCTACCCAGCCCCGGAATCCGCCGTCAAGCACCTGGACGGCGTGGTGCCCGTAGTGCCGCAGCATCCACCACAGCCTGGCCGCGATCGTCGAGTCGCCGCCGTCATAGGCAACCGCCGGCTGCCCGGCTCGCAGCCCGGCCGCGCGCATCGCCCGCTCGAAGACAGCTGGCTCGGGCAGGGGATGCCGACCGCCAGAGCCGGGCGGGCCGGCTAGGTCCTGGTCTAGGTCGACGAAGGCGGCGCCGGGCAGATGGCCGGCCTGGTAAGCCTTGACTCCCGGCGGTCCGCCGAGCTGCCAGCGCACGTCGAACAGCGCCGGCGCGGCTTGTGAACCGAGCTGCTCGGCCAGCTGCGCGGGGCTGATCAGGGGCCCTTTTCCGGCGTTAGCCTGTGGATTACTCGTCACTGTGGAGAACCTCGCGGATTCTGTGCATAACTGGTCAGGATGTGGTGCAGTTCCCGGAGTCGCCTGTGGACAAACAGGGGACAACAGGCGAGTCGCTACGTTTCGTCCAGCCAGCGTCCAGCCGGCGGCCAGGTTGCGGTTACCGCGGGGCCAGGGCCCGGCTACCCGCTGGTTAGGTCCTATCGGCCCGTTCGTCGGCAGGAGTTCAGCCCGTCGTCATCGTCAGCAGCGGCACGAGCTGGTCCGCGGGCGTCAGCGAGCCATGCATGCCGACCAGCGCGGACTCACGGGGCTCGGCCCGGGAGGCCACGATCGCCCAGGGGCCGCACGGGGCTGCGACGACGTCGCCGATCCGGTCGAGAAGGCTGCTGTCCACCGGGCCGAACCACCCGTCGGCCACGGCTTGCTCCCTCCCGGCAATCCAGGCACGATCGCCGAGCACCTCGTTCCAGGTGATGAGGACGTCGTCGGCCGCCCCCGGCTGGCAGTAAAGGTGCCGGGCTCTCGGCTCGCCGCCGAGCAGCGCCAGCCCGTCGCGGAGGGCCGGGATGGAATCCACGTCGATCCGGTCAGCGGCCAGGACGTCGACCATGCCGTGGTCGGCGGTGATGTGCAAGACCGTGTCATGCGGCAGCGCCCCGGCAAGCTGCTCGGCGAGCTTGTCGACATGGGCGAGCTGGTACTGCCAAGCGTCGGACAGGCTGCCGAGCACGTGACCAGTGGCATCGAGGTCGCCGTAGTAGGTCATGACCAGGGACGGCGAGTCGTCGGCGAGCGCGCTGACCGTCCGGGACACCAGTGCGCCGAGCGTCTCGGCCGAAACGTAGTCCGCGCCACGCATCGCGGCGACCGACAATCCTGAATTGCGAAACGCCCCAGGGGCGACCCGCGACGCCCTGACGCCTGCGCTGGCTGCCCGCTGGAAGATCGTCGACCCAGGCTGCCACTGGACGGGATCGACTGAGTTGTCCCAGCGCAGCGCATTCAGCAGGCGCCCGGAGCCGGGAACCGCGACCTGGTACCCGAGGAGTCCGTGCTGGCCAGGCGGGCGCCCGGTGCCGAGGGTTCCGAGGCTGGTCGCCGTCGTGGCAGGGAATCCAGCAGTGAGCGGCGCCGAGGTCATCGCCAGCTCCGACAAGAACGGCGCCGCGGCCTGATGGCCGCGCAGCAGGTCCCAGCCCAGGCCGTCGATCACCAGCAGGCACACGCGCTCGGCCGGGGCAAGCTCAAGCGGGTTCGGCTCGTCCGGAATGCCAAGCGACGCCAGGACGGACGTGGCCAGGGCGTCCAGGCTGGATTCCGCGTACCGCGGCAGCGTGGGCTCGACCGTGCCAGTGGTCATGAGCGGCTCGTCGACGCCGTCAGCGCCTCCGCGAAAGCCAGCATCTGCGCCACGGCGTCGCGGCCGTCCGCGGCCTCGCTGATCCGCATGGTCACGTCATCGGCTGTCAGCACCCCGGAGTAGCCGTGATCGGCCTCGCAGTTCTCGTCGGCGCACTGCGCTGGCTCGAGCTCTACGTGCCTGATCGAGTTCCAGCCGATAGTGAGCACGATCTCGGACGGCATCGTCCGCCCGCGCTGGTACCTATCCGGGTCCGGGATCACCCTGGTCAGGGCGACCGTGGAGATCCGCGAGCAGTGAATCGTCTCGGTCGACGTCTCCGCCTGCGGCCGGGAGTCAGGCACGTTCTCCTCGGCCGGGAACTCATCGGTGTGGGAGTAGACGAGCCTGGTCGGCGTCAGCGCGAGGACGGTCATATGGCGCCGCACTTCCATGCCTGGATCGAAGTGCGCGTCCTGATGGACAAAGTACGAGACGACCTGCTCGGAACCGACCGCGAAGGAGACCGCGTCAGCGACAATGCCCGGATAGTAGCCGCTTCGCTCGATCGCCGAGAGCATCGCGTCGGCGGAGGCTGTGGTGCTCATCCTCACATCCTGCACCGGCCGGCGCCGCCGTGCGACGCGGGGCGCAACTGTGGACGGTCAGAGCGCGACAGGCTCCAGGGGCTGCTCGGCAGAGGCGAGGTCCAGGCGTCGCTGCTCGACGGGCTCGGGGAGCTCGATTGCCCCCGCTCCAGCCGAGGGCCGCGGGCGCCTGGGATTACGCGATCCCGCGGAACCGCCACGGCCCCGGTAGACGAGCACGCCGTTTACCGGGTCAGGTACCGCGTCGAGCGCCGCCTGCACGCCCGGGAGCCCGCGAAAGGCCTCCCACCTGGCTTCATCGGCGAAGCAAACCTCGAAAACCACGCCATTGCGGTGCTCGATCCAGGCCCACTCGACAGCGCCAGTAGTGATGGCGGACTCGACGAGCGAGGTGCGGTAGGAGTCCTTCCAGCGCAGCGCCGCCTGCAGCTCGGAGTCGAATACCTCGATTGACCACCACTCCGCCATGCCTTCCAGGGTAAACCCGATGTATCTCATTGGTCATTTCGCTCGTGGCGTAACAGCCGCGGATTGGCGCTCAGGGCCGCCTGGATGCGGCTGGCATAGTCCTGCGCTTCCTCGTCGTCGGCGTAGCGCTGCCTGGGCCAGAAGAAGCCACGCAGGCCATCCCCCCGGGTCCTCGGCACGACATGGGCGTGCAGGTGCGGGACGCTCTGGCTGACGACGTTGTTGATGGCGACGAATGTCCCCTGCGCGCCAAGGGCATCGGGAAGGGCGGCGCTGATCGCCCGGACGGCGCCGAAGAAAGGCGCGAGCAGCTCGTCGGGCAGATCGGGAAGAGTCACGACGTGCTCGCGGGGGACGGCCAGAACATGACCCTTGAAAACCGGGCGCGCATCCAGGAACGCGACAACTTGCTCAGAGGCCAGGACGACATGCGCTGGAGTTGTCCCGGCAGCGATGGCGCAGAACGTGCAGTCGGTCACCTACGCACGGTAGCGTTTGGCCGTGGCTGGTGACGGGCGGCGGCATGTGCTGGCCATCGGGGGACTGCGCCGTGACGGCGACATGGTCGCCACCTCCGACAGCCCTGCGCCCCTGCTGGCCTTTGCGGCCAGGCTGACTGGTGCTCAGGCGCCGAAGACATGCGTGCTGAACACGGCGTCGGCCGATGACCCTGGCGCGTACCTGCGGATGTACGAGCTGCTCGCGCCGGTCTCGGGCAGGATCAGGCACCTGCGGCTGTTCCCGATGCCGAACGTCAGCGACCCGGCCGACCTGCTGCTCTCGCAGGACCTCGTATTCGTCGGTGGCGGCAGCGTGGCCAACATGCTCGCCGTCTGGCGAGTGCACGGCATCGACCAGGTGATGCGCCAGGCGTGGCAGGCCGGCGTTGTGCTGTCCGGCGTCAGCGCTGGCGCGATCTGCTGGTTTGCGGGCGGGACAACGGATTCCTTCGGCCCGGACCTGCGTCCGTACACCGAGGGAATCGGCCTGATCGGCGGCAGTTACTGCCCGCACTACAACTCCGAGCCGCAGCGGCGGCCGCTGTTCCAGTCGCTCATCGGCAAGGCTGCGCTGCCTGCCGGCATTGCCTGCGACGACGGAGCGGCCGCGCACTATGCCGACGACGAGCTCGCCGAGATCGTGGCCGACCGGCCTGCTGCGCGCGGCTATCGGGTGACCCCCGCAGGGGACGATGCCGCAATCGAAGTCGAACTGCCCACAAGACAGCTGCTCTAGTGCCGGTTATCCGGATCACGGCGTATTTGGGAGAGTAAGCTCGCCTCTTGTCCCCCACTTGGAGATCGCCGTAATGCTTCACGTTCATAACTTTTCCTATGGCTTGCTAACGCCAGCCCTCGGCTACCTGATGTCATTTCTGGGCGCTTTCCTCGGATTGCGCTGCACAACGCGCTCCCGGGCGAGCAGTGGTGCCTCCCGTGTCCGCTGGCTGATCGTCGCCGCTGTCTCGATCGGCATCACCGGCATCTGGGTGATGCACTTCATCGCGATGCTCGGCTTCACGATCCCGGGCGAGACCATCAGGTACAGCGTTCCGGTCACGCTCGGCAGCATGTTCCTGGCTGTCGCTTTCGTGCTCATCGGCCTGCTGATTGTCGGCCTGGGCACGCCGAATGTACGGTCGCTGCTGCTAGCGGGCGTGATCACCGGCCTCGGCGTGGCCGCGATGCACTACTCCGGCATGGCCGCGATGCGGATGCCCGCGCGGATCAGCTACGACCCGCTGCTGTTCGGGGTGTCCATCCTGATCGCGATCATCGCGGCCACCGCGGCCTTGTGGGCGGCGCTGTGGCTGCGCGGCTTCTGGCCGACGGTTGGCGCGGCGGCGATCATGGGCGTCGCAGTCAGCGGCATGCACTACACCGGCATGGCCGCGATGCACGTCTACCCGCCCGATGGCGCGCCGATGGCGATGGGTGGCGCCAACGCCGAGGCCTTCCTGCTGCCGCTGATCATCGGCGTGAGCGTGATTACCTTCGTGCTCACCGCGACGATCGCCTTGTCGCCCAGCGAGGACGAGTTGAACGAGGAGAAGGAACTGCAACGCAGGATCGAGGACATCCGCGCTCAGCCTCCGGTGGCGGTGGACCCCGTCATCGTCTCTTCTGCCCCCGGGCGTGGCCAGCAGAGGCCGCCGACGCGCCTGCGATGATGACGGCGTGAACCCGACCGGCGCCCAGGGCAGCGGATGGCTGGTGCTGATCTACCGGGTGCCGTCCGAGCCGACCAGGCTGCGCGCGGCCGTCTGGCGACGGCTGAAGAGCCTGGGTGCGATCTACCTGCAGAACTCCGCGGCCGCGCTGCCCGCCAGCACGGCCGCGGAGCGGGCGCTGCGCAAGCTGCGCAGCGAGATACTCGACATGTCCGGCACTGCAGTGCTGCTGTCGTGCTCGGTCATGGCCGGCGAGCAGGATGTCCTTGCGGCTTTCCAGGCGGCGAGGGACGACGAGTACGAGGAAATCGTCGACAAGTGCGAGGACTTCCTTGCGCAGGTTCGCAAGGAGTACGCCGAGGAGCACTTCACCTACGCCGAACTCGAGGAGAACGAGGTCGACCTGGTCAAGCTGAAGAACTGGCTGGCCAAGGTCGCCGAGCGGGACGTCTTCGGGGCCTCAGGCAAGCAGGCGGCGCAGGAGGCGATCGCCGGCTGCGAGCACAGCCTGGAGGAATACGCCGCCCGGGTCTACGCCGAAGAAGCCGATGGGCACTAACGGCTGGCCTTGCGAACCGCCTTCCACAGGCTGACCGGCAGCAGCGCGGCAAGCAGGACTGGTACTGGCCACCAGGCGGCGATGCCGGCCCCGTGACTGAGCGCGTAGGTAAGAGCCAGTCCGATCACGACCCCGGCTGCCAGCCACCAGTCGTCGCCGATGACGAAGTCATACGCGAAGAGCCCCAAGGACCTGATCCAGCTAAGCATTTCAGCCCACCTTCATCGCTTGGGCAGGGGCTCCCGCCGCTTCCGCGGCCGCGGTCTTGATCCTGCGCATGTACGCGACCAGCG
>JASHXW010000242.1 GCA_030043395.1 Streptosporangiaceae bacterium | reverse complement strand
ACTGCGCCCGGCGAGCGTCCCGGCCGCCGCCACCAGCGCCAGTATTTCCCAGGCCGGGCCGCCGCCGTTCGCGGCTGAGGCGGCTAGCCCCGGCGCAGACGAGCGGCCAGTTCCTGCTGCCGCAACCGAAGAACCCGCGCAAGCCGCCCGTCCAGCCCGCAGGTCAAGCGGCGGACGCGGGCGGCGCTCATCGGTTCCGTCCTGGGACGAGATCATGTTCGGCAACTCCCGGCAGCCCGAATAAGATCCACGCAGGGGCTATCTTCGTCCGGGTTAGGGGAATGACGCCTTGGGTCGGAACGCGAGGATTGCCAGGCGTCTGGGTCGCCGTCGGCTAGTGAGCCTGGCAGTAGGCGTGGCGCTAAGTCCCCTGCTCGCCGGCTGCGGGCTGCTCGGCGGACTGAGCGGATCCGGCCTCGGCGCGCCCGCGCCGCTCACGGTAATGAGCCCGGCGTTCAATCAGAACGACGTCCTCCCGGCCCAGTACACGTGCCACGGAGCCGGGCTCAGCCCGCCACTGCTCTGGTCAGGGTCGCCACGCCAGCCCAAGTCCTACGCCATTGTGGTGGACGACGGCCAGGCGCCAATCAGGCCGTATATCTACTGGATCGTGTTCGACATCAGCCCTAATACGAGCGCTATTGCGCAGAACCAGCTGCCGACTGGCGCCAGGGAGGCACAGAACAGCAAGGGCACGCCGCGTTACGACCCGCCGTGTCCCCAAGCGAATGTGCCGGATACTTATCGGTTCACTGTCTATGCTCTTAATGCCAGGCTGAAGCTGCGTGAAGGCGCCGGATTGCACGCGACGTGGACCGCAATTGCCGCGCACGTGATTGCGATAGGGCGCCTCACGGCGGACGACGGGCAGTAGTCTTGACATCACCCAGGGTGACCTCAGGTGATGAAACTTCTCGAATTCCATGACACGGACCATAGTGACACGACAGAATCATGGTTTAACGATTCACCCGGGTTAGTTCCAGGGCGCTCGCAATACAACTAGCTCGCGTCGATGGCCGCGCGAGGCCGGCGAGCGTCACCTTCATGGCCGCACTTCGTTGGGCGGTGTGATGCGCGAGATCGTGCTGATCATTCTGGCAGCCGTGGTCGCTCTGATTGTGGTCGTAGTTCTGGCGGGGATGCGCTACTTGCGCGCCGACGACGAGGACGACTTCGACGACGAGGTCCCCGCCGATCACAGCCGCTTCCGCGTTCGGCGCGAGCATGCGCCGCGTGAGCGGTCTCGCCTTCCGCGCGATGAGGACGCGCTTGTCGGCGCTGGCGCGGGGCGGGGCGGTCGCGAGGTCGCGAGCCGCAGTTCGGACGCCCGGGCCCGGCACTGGAGTGACGACGATGGCCGCCCGGCCCGCCCGGCCAGGGACTCGCTGCCGCAGCGGGACGCAGTGCGGGCGACCTCGCGGCGTGATCGTGACGACTCCGTCCTCGCCGCGAGCAGGCCAAGCCGGGGGCAAGGCGGTTCCCGGGGATCTGACGACTTCGACGACCGTCCTGCGAAGGCACTCGCTTACGGTCGCGATGACGCTGGCCGCCGCGAGGCGCCCGCGCGCCGCGATAGCGCGGAGCGCAGGGACAACGCAGGGCGTCGCGACAGCCTCGACAGGCGCGACGGCCCGGACCGGCGCGACAGCTCGGACCGGCGTGACAGCTTGAGCAGGCGTGAGGGCGCCGAGGGTCGTGACGCCAGGCGTGATGATCGCGACGGCCAGGAAAGCCGGGACGGCATCGACCGGAGGGACCTTGCTGACCGGCGGGGCCCGAGCAGTTCACCGTCCGCCGATGACGCTGGCCGTGGCGACCGCGAGCGGCGCGGAAACACCCGGCCGAACGCCAAGCCTGAGTCCCGCCGCAGCGCGAACACCGACGACTCGCTGCCGGCGATCAAGCCCAGGCAGAGTCGCAAGCGGGACAACAGTGACGCAGACTGGCCGAGCACGGAGTGGGACGAGCTCTCCGATGTCGACTACTGGGCCGAGGTCAATTCCGACAAGCCGCTGCCGCCAGCTCCCAAGCCCTCTACTTCGTCTTCGTCGACAAGGTCCGAGCGCAGCGAGGCCCGCGTCAAGGACCAGGAGCCTTCCGCCGCGCGCGGCGACCGCCGCGACAGCGTGGCCGGGGACCAGCGCACGGCGCGCAAGCCGGCTGGCGGACCTTCGCGCGCGTCCGGAGAGCACCGGGTTCCGACCGGGTCCTCGCGGGCGTCGGATGAGTACCGCATTCCGGCCGCCTCCTCGCGCACCTCGGACGAGCATCGGGTTCCAGCCGGGTCCTCGCGGACAACGGGCGAGCACCGCATTCCCGCTGCGTCCTCGCGCGCTACGGACGAGCACAGACCTCCGGCGGACTCCTCGCGCAGGTCAGATGAGTACCGTATTCCCACTGCACCCTCGCGGAACTCGGATGAGTACCGGATCCCGGCCGGGCCTTCGCGGACAACGGGCGAGCACCGGATCCCGGCTGCCTCATCGCGCGAGGCTGACAGGGCCTACGACGCCTCTGGCCCCATGCCGCGGGTTCGGCAATCGGAGGACGACGATCCACTGACCAGCCCATCGTTCCCGCGGATAGAAGCAGACGACAGCCGGTCGTACCGCAGGTCCAGGTCCGGTGCCCCGCGCGGACACGGCTCAGGCGACCAGGCGGACGCTCGGCCGCGAAGCACCAGCCAGCCGCACACTTACCCGCCCCGGCCCGTCGAGGCGCCGGGCTATGGTGCCGACTACACCGCCGCGTCGGCCGAGCCATACCGCTCGGCACCCGCGGCGGCCCCCGCCCCCAACGGCTACCCAGTCCCGGCGGCCGCTGCCGCTAGCACGGACGGCTATACCTCGGCAGCCTCTGCGGGAACGGCGACCTACCCGCCGACCGCCGCCGGCGCCGGGAACTACCCGGCGTCGGGCGCGGGAACGGGCGGCTATCAGCCAGCCGCCGCTGCCGGAACTTACCCAGCGGCTGCCGCTGCTAGCGGGAGCTACGCGTCCGCCGCACCCGCTGGCACGGGGAACTATCCCGCAGCGGCCTCGAACGGCAATGGCAGCTATGCGGTGCCTGCGGCCAACGGCAGCTACCCGGCCGCAAGCGACGGCTACCCGGCCCCGGGCAGCGGTTACCCGGCCGCGAGCGGCAGCTATCCGGCTGCCAGCCCAGCCAGCTACTCGGCCGGCAACGGCACCTACTCTCCAGCTGGCGGCAGCTATGGCGACGCGGCCAGCAACGGGAGTTACCCGGCTGACGGCAGGACGGCCGCTTACCACGACCCCGGCTACCCGGCGCCGGCGGCACCTTTGATGCCGCCGGTGAGCGGCTACCGCAGCGACCCGTACTCAGTGCCCAGTCGCGAAACGGCTGCCTACTCCACGCCGTCGGCCGGATACCCGGCCGACTCAGGTGCGGCCGGTCATCCCGGACCAGCTGGGTACCTGGCGTCGTCGAACCCCGTGCAATCCGGGCAGCACATGATGCCCGATCCGGGATATGTCTACGCCGAGTACCCCAGCGCGGACCCGCACCGCCCGGCCGGCAGTGGCTCAGGCGAGCAGCGGCCCGGCTCCGCGTACCCGTCCTATCCGGCGAGTGGCGCCGTGCCCAGCGGCGAGTACGGCGCGGACTTCGAAGCCGCCGGGGAAAGCCCCGCCGGGCCTCCGCCCGGTTACCCGGATCCTCAGTATCAGCCGTATGACCCGTATCAGGCTCCGCCCGGAGCCGATCCATACGCGATCGACCCGTACGGATACACCTACGGCAACGGTGGTTACTGACGGCTTCAGCCTTAGTACTACCAGGCATGCCCGGCTCCGCGTAGTGGCCGCCGTAGCGGGCCGCTGAGGCTCGATATCCTGCTAACCGTCCCGCATCGGCCGGTTGGCAAAGGATGAGCATGACGATCGCCACCTCCGCAGAGAACGTCACGCTCAGGGTCAACGGAGCCGACGTAGAAGTACCTGGCCCGGCGAGACTGCTGTTCGCGCTGCGTGATCAGCTCGGCCTGACCGGAGCCAAGCCAGGTTGCCTGGAGGGGGCGTGCGGCGCCTGCACTGTCCTGGTGGACGGCGAAGTGGTGCGGTCGTGCCAGCGAACCGCGGAGTCGGTTGCCGGGATGAGCATTACGACGATCGAGGGCCTGGCCGATGGCGGACAGCTCACCAACGTGCAGAGGGCATTCGCCGCGGAGTGCGCCGCGCAGTGCGGATACTGCACGCCCGGCATGGTCCTCGCGACGACTGCCTTGCTGTCATCGGACCCTGAACCGGACGATGCGGCCATCGACGCAGCGATGGCCACGCAGATCTGCCGGTGCGGCTGCTACCCGAGAATCCGCCGGGCAGTGCATCGGGCGGCGACGAAGTCCGACGCATCCGCCGACCCGGTCAGTGCCGCCGGAGCAGTGGTGGCCGAAGCGCCCGAGCACGGACCGGATGCCGACCGGTTCGGGCCGCCGCGGCCCGGCGAGCCGCAGTACCGGCCAGCCCGGCCTTGGGACCTGACCGATCCCGCAGACCGGGAGTGGTTCGACATCCTCGGCGACGGCCTGGTCGTGGTCCTGAACCCGGCGCCCGACCCGGCGGTATGGAGCACTGCCACCACCGCCTGGCTGCACATCACCGCAGGGGCCTGGTTACCGCATTCACCGGGAAGGTCGACGTCGGGCAGGACAACAGGACCGCGCTGCGATTGCTGGTGGCTGAGGAACTCGGCGTCCCCGTGGTCACCGTGCGAATCGCGATGGGCGACACCGACCTGTGCCCGTTCGACATGGGCACCTTCGGCAGCAGGTCGATGCCCGATGCAGGCGCGGCGCTTCGCACGACCGCGGCCTACGCGCGCACCGTGCTGCCTGTCAGGCCAGCCGAGCGGCGGGTCGAGGTGGTGGCCGGGCAACCCGACCTGTCCGACCCCTCGGCCTGGACGGTCGCCGGGCACGCGCATAGGCCGCCGGGAACAACGGCCGCCGTCACCGGCCAGCGTCGCTTCGGCTCTGATCTCGGCGAGCCCGGCATGTGGCACGGCGCGGTGCTGCGGCCGCCGGTCCCGGGGGCGGCGCTGCGTGAGCTGGATGCGGCAAGGCTCGCTGGCCGGCCCGACTTGGTCGTCATCAGGTCAGGCGGGCTTGCGGGCGTCGTAGCGGCTGACCTGGAGACGGCGAGGGCGGCGGTGGCCGATCTGGCCGCGGGAGCGAGCTGGGACTTGCCAGAGGCCCCTTCGGACTCCACTGTCGTGAAGTTCCTGCGCGAGCACCCGACACAAGGCGTGACCGGAGGGCGCTTCGGCGGGCCGTTCCTCCAGCAGGAGGGTTCGGCGGCGACGGCGCTGGAGAGCGCGGCGCATCGCTGCGAGGCGACCTACACCGCTGCCTACATCTCTCCGGCGGCGCTGGAGACCCGGATCGCGGTGGCAGCGTGGGACGGCGGCCGGGTGACCGTATGGACCGGAACGCAGACGCCGTTCCCGATCCGGGCGCAGGTCGCAGAAGCGCTCGGCATCGACCAGAAGGACGTACGGATCATCGTGCCGCCGACCGGCGGAGCATTCGGCGGCAAGCATGCGGGCGGGATCGCCACCGAGGCGGCGATACTGTCCAGGGAAGCTGGCCGCCCGGTCCGCGTGCACTGGAGCCGGGCCGAGGAGTTCACCACCGGAACCCTGCGGCCGCTCGCGGTGATCGACGTGGCGGCTGGCGTCACGGCGGACGGCCACTTGTCCGGCTGGAGCTTCACGAATATCAACGCCGGCCAGCCGGGAATCGGCGTGCCCTACCGGATCGCGGACTTGCGGCTGGAGTACCAGCCGGCATCCAGCCCGCTCCCCCAGGCTTCCTACCGGGCGCTCGCCGCGACGGCCAACAACTTCGCACGCGAGTCCATGATCGACGAGCTTGCGCACCAGATCGGGATGGACGCGGTGGAGTTCAGGCTGCGCAACCTTGCGGACGAGCGGCTTGCCGCCGTGCTGCGCGCGGTCGCCGAGCACATCGGCTGGGAAGCCGGCCGGCCTGCGATCCCGGGAGTGGGCATCGGCATCGCGTGCGGCATGGAGAAGGACGGTCGCGTGGTCACGGCGGCACAGGTGATCATCGAGCGCGGGCGGCAGGTGCGCGTGACCGCGCTGGTGACTGGCTATGAGTGCGGCGCGATCGTCAACCCGCAGACGGTAAGCAACCAGATCGAGGGAGCCACCGTGATGGCGTTCGGCGGGGCGATGTATGAGGAGATCAAGTTCACCGACGGCGTGATCACCAACGGCTCGTTCTCCTCCTACCGGGTGCCCAGGCTGGCCGACATCCCTTCAGTCGAGGTGATCCTGCTCGACCGCCCCGACCTGCCGTCGGCTGGCGCGGGCGAAGCGCCGATGATCGCGGTTGCGCCGGCGATCGCGGCCGCCATCTTCGAGGCGACCGGCCAGCGGCCCCGGTCGATGCCGCTGACCAGCGATGGCGTGCTTCGCGGCTAGCGCCTAGTGGTGGAAGGTGGTCGTGTTCCTGCCCTCCTTGGGCAGCGGCCCGTCCAGCCCGTCCAGGTAGCTGACGGCCGCCTCGAGGTTGTCGAGCAGCGACTCGGCCAGGTCCATGGACAGCCCGTTCCGCACCACGATGCGCTGGACTGTCACGTCGCTGAGATTGTCGGGCATCGGGTAGGCAGGGACGAGCCACCCGGTCTGCCGTAGCTGGTTGCCCAGGTCGTACAGGTCCCACTTCTTGGTGTAGCCCGGTGTCATCCGCCAGGCGAACACAGGCAGGTCCGGCCGGTCGGTCCACAACTGGAACTGCGGCATCTTCCCGATGCGGTTGGCAAGGTGCATGGCGACCTCGTGCGAAGACCGCTGGACGGCCCGGTATCCAATGCGGCCGAGCCGCAGGAAGTTGTAGTACTGCAGGAGCACCTGCGCGCCAGGGCGGGAGAAGTTCAGGGCGAATGTCGGCATCGACCCGCCGAGGTAACTGACGTCCAGCACCAGATCACGGGGCAGGCAGTCCGTCGTCCGCCAGACCACCCAGCCAAGACCCGGATAGACCAGCCCGTACTTGTGGGCGCTGGTGCTGATCGAGTGAACCCGGTCGATCCGGAAGTCCCACTCCAGCTCCGGGGTCAGGAACGGGGCGATGAAGGCGCCTGACGCGCCGTCGACGTGGATCGGCACGTTCAGGCCGGTCTTCTCCTGAATCTGGTCGAGTGCGTCGGCGATCTTGCGGACCGGCTCGTACATGCCCGTGTAGGTAACGCCAAGGATCGCGACCACGCCGATGGTGTTCTCATCGACGTAGGAGTCCAGGTTGTGGCCGTCGAGTACCTGGTGCTCCTCGGTGACCGGCACCAGCCTGGCCTCGACGTCCCAGTAGTTCGCGAACTTCTCCCAGCACACCTGGACCGCTGAGCTCATTACGATGTTCGGCTTGTCCGTGGACTTGCCGGCATCCCGGCGGGCATGCTGCCAGCGTCGCTTCATGGCCAGGCCGCCAAGCATGCACGCCTCTGACGACCCGATCGTCGACGTGCCGATGGAATCTTGCGGATTCGGGGCATTCCACAACCCCGCGAGCATTCGCCAGCAGCGGTTCTCGATCGCCGCCGTGGCCGGGTACTCATCCTTGTCGATCATGTTCTTGTCGAACGCCTCGGTATACAGGGCTTTCGCGGTGGGCTCCATCCAGGTCCCGACGAACGTGGCGAGGTTCAGCCGGGCGTTGCCATCGAGCATCGCCTGGTCGTGCACGACCTGATAGGCGGTCTCTGGCAGCATCGGGTCGTCGGCCAAGGCGAACCTGGGCCGCTCTGAGGCCTCGCCTGGCCTGCAGAAGAGCGGGTTGACCTCGATGCTGCTCCGGCGCTGCGCCATGATGTGCTCCTAGAGGCTGTGGCTGTACCCGACAGTTATCCGGAAGGGGATGTACCCATGACGACGGCCGCTGAGGTGCTCGCCGACGCGTTCGGGCGCGTAAGGCAGGAGGTGCATGCTGCCGCCGACAATCTCACAGCCGATCAGCTCGCGTTCCGGCCAGACCGGGCTGCGAACTCGATCGCCTGGCTAGTCTGGCACCTGACCAGGATCCAGGACGACCATATCGCCGAGGTGGCTGGCACCGAGCAGGTCTGGACTGCCAAGGACTGGGGCGGCAGGTTCGCGCTGCCGTACGACCTGCGCGAGACCGGGTACGCGCAGAGCGCCGATGAGGTCGGAGCCTTCCACGTCAAGTCGGGCGAGCTGCTCACCGGCTACCACGACGAGGTCTACCAGGCCTCGCTGGACTTCTGCGCCACCCTCAGCGACGCCGACCTGGACCGGGTCGTGGACGAGAGCTGGGACCCGCCGGTCACGCTCGGCGTCCGGATGGTCAGCGTGATCTCTGACGACCTGCAGCACGTCGGCCAGGCCGCCTACCTGCGTGGCCTGATCGAGCGCCAGTAACGCGCTCGCGCCGGAAACTCGGTCGGGGGTAGGCCGGCCGGGACGATAGACTCCGGCCCATGTTCGAAGTCGTCTCTGACAAGCCAGACGCTGATTCGCTTGAGCGTGCGATCCTGGACTTCTGGGACGGCCAGGACATTTTTGCCAGGCTGCGCGCGAAGAATGCCGGCGGGCCGAAGTTCAGCTTCATCGACGGCCCGGTCACGGCCAACAAGACCCTGGGCGTGCACACCGCGTGGGGCCGGACGCTGAAGGACGCATTCCAGCGCTACAAGGCCATGCGCGGATTCGACCAGCGCTACCAGAATGGCTTCGATTGCCAGGGCCTGTGGATCGAAGTCGGCGTCGAGCGGGAGCTTGGCCTGAACTCCAAGCGCGAGATCGAGGAGTACGGCCTGGCGGCGTTCGCGGCCAAGTGCCGGGAGGTCGTGGAGAAGTCCTCGCAGGCCCTGATCGAGGGATCGGTCCGGCTTGGCCAGTGGATGGACTGGGGCAAGGACTACTACACCTTCTCCGACACCAACATCGAGTACATCTGGAAGTTCCTGCGCGTCGTGCACGAGCGGGGCTGGCTCTACATCGGCCACCGGCCGACTGAGTGGTGCCCGAGGTGCGGCACGTCCATCTCCGCGCACGAGCTTGTCGGCAACTACGTGGACCGGTCCGACCCGTCGCTGTCGGTCCGCTTCCCCTTGCTGGACCGGCCTGGCGAGGCACTAGTCATCTGGACCACCACGCCGTGGACGCTGCCAGCCAACGTGGCCGCGGCCGTCCGCCCCGACGCCGCGTACGGGCGGCTGCCCAGCGGTGACTGGATGGCGGTGGAGCGCGGTGAGGGCCGGGAGTTCACCGAGACGCTGCCCGGCTCTGCCCTGGTCGGCTGGCGGTACAGCGGGCCGTTCGACTACCTCGAGCCCGGCTCCGCGGTCGAGCACCGCGTGGTCGGGTGGGACGAGGTCTCGATGGACGAGGGCACCGGCATCGTCCACATCGCGCCAGGCTGCGGCTCGGAGGACTTCGACCTCGGCAAGGCCAACAACCTGCCAGTGCTCGCGCCGGTCGACGAGTCCGGCCGTTTCTACCCTGAATTCGGCTGGCTGGCCGGGCAGGCGACCTCCGAGGTCGCCGACCGCGTGGTCAGCGACCTGCGCGAGCGGTCGCTGCTGGTCAACGCCGGCACGATCAGCCACCGTTACCCCGAGTGCTGGCGTTGCCACACCGGCCTGATCTTCCGGGTCTCCGATGACTGGTTCATCTCGGTGACCGAGATCAGGGAGCCGATGCGGGCAGCGAACCGGACGGTGGAGTGGACCCCGGCCTACATGGGCAGCCGGATGGACGACTGGCTGGTCAACATGTCGGACTGGAACATCTCCAGGCGCCGCTACTACGGCCTGCCGCTGCCGTTCTACCCGTGCACCTGCGGGCACCTGAACGTGATCGGCTCGCGCGCCGAGCTGTCTGAGCGCGCGACTGACCCTGCCGTCGTGGCCGGGCTGCCCGAGTTGCGCAGGCCGTGGATCGACGAGGTGCGGATCCGCTGCGCGAAGTGCGACCACGAGGTGCAGCGGATCGCGGAGGTCGGCGACGTCTGGCTGGACGCGGGCATCGTCCCGTTCTCCACGCTCGGCTGGGAACACCGGACCTGGGCCGACGAGGGCTACGCCACGGGAGCGGCGAAGGGCCTGACCACGGCCGACCTGCCTGACCAGGCGTACTGGGAGCAATGGTTCCCAGCAGACTGGGTGTCGGAGATGCGCGAGCAAATCCGGCTGTGGTTTTACTCCCAGTTGTTCATGTCGGTCACGCTGACCGGCCGGGCCCCGTACCGTGCCGTGCTCGGCTACGAGAAGATGCTCGACGAGCACGGCCGGGAGATGCACGGATCGTGGGGCAACGCGATCAGCGCCGACGAGGCGTTCGCGCGGATGGGCGCCGACGTGATGCGGTGGCAGTACTGCCAGCAGCCGCCCAACCAGAACCTGCTGTTCGGCTTCGGCCCGGGCAAGGAGATCCAGCGCAAGCTGCTGACCCTGTGGAACAGCATCTCGTTCTTCGGCAGCTACGCGGACACCTCGGGTTTCACGCCGGGCTTCGCCGACCTTGATGCCGCGGCTGCCCAGGCAGGGCCAGGCGCCGAGCCATGGCCGGGGCTGCAACTGCTTGACCACTGGCTGCTCGCCAGGACCGCCAGGCTCGTCGAGGACGCCACCAGCGGTTACGAGCAGTACCTGACCGTCAACGTGCTGCGTGCCTTCGAGTCCTACGTGGACGACCTGTCGAACTGGTACATCAGGCGGTCAAGGCGGCGGTTCTGGAACGGCGACGAGGCCGCCCTCCGGACGCTGTGGACCAGCCTGGTCCAGGCCGTCCGGGTGATCGCGCCGGTGCTGCCGTTCCTCGCCGAGCACATGTGGCAGGCGCTGGTGGTCGGGCCATGCCCGCAGGCGCCCGAGTCCGTGTTCCTGGCTGGATGGCCGCAAGCCGGGGGCATCGACGACGAGCTGGTCGCCAACGTGGCCGCCGTGCGGCAGGTGGTCGAGCTCGGCCGGCGGGCCCGCGCGCAGTCCAAGCTGCAGCTCCGCCAGCCGCTGCGCACGCTCGTCGTCGAGGGCGCCGACGGCATCGCCGGTTACCTCACCGAGATCGCCGACGAGCTGCGCGTGAAGGAAGTGACCCTGGAGCGGATCGAGAGCAGCGGGCTGCGGGTCAAGCCGAACTTCCCCGTCCTGGCGCCGCGGCTTGGCGCCAGCATGCCCCTGGTGAAGAAGGCGCTGGATGCCGGGGAGTTCCGCGAGCTCGACGGCGGCAGGTTCGAGGTCATGGAGTTCGTGCTCGAGCCGGATGAGGTCATCGTCGAGCGGCTGGAGAAGGCCGGCTGGTCGGTCGCGTCCGACGAGGGCGTGACGGTTGCCCTGGACACCAGCCTGGACGACGAGCTGAGCCGCGAGAAGCGCGTCTACGACCTCATCCACGCGGTCAACACGATGCGCAAGGAGGCCAGGCTCGGCCTGTCGGACCGGATCGTCCTGCACCTGCCCGCCGCCGACGCCGACCTGCTCGCCTACCGGGACTGGATCGCCGACGAGGTCCTCGCGATCTCGGTCAACGCGGGGGGAGGTGAGCAGGTCACCTTCGAGCGCGCCTGACGGCCCGCTCAACGGAAGGCAGAAGCTCCGCTGTCCGCGACCCCCACCGAAAGGACAGGCCGTGACTCGCCCCCCGCTCACCACTCTGGCCATCCTCGCCGTGCCGCTCGCATTGGCCGGACTCGCCCTCGCCGCACCTGCGCTGGCTGTCACGCGCCAGTCACCTGCGCAGAGCTCGGGCGGGAGCGCTCCCGCTGTCCGGGTCGCGCCAGTGACCGTGATGCTTCCCGCGGCCCGCACCGCTCCGGTGATCGAGCCGCGAGCCCTGATCCCGCCCCCCGGCGGCCCGGGCGCGATTAGCCCCCTTCAGCCGCTCACGCCCGCGCAGGCGGCCAACGCTGTCGGCACCTGCGCCAGGTACGCGACGACTGCGGGCTGGGCGAACAACGGCTACTACTCAGGCGACCTGGTCACGGCTGGCGCGATCTGCGTGGCCGAGAGCGCTGGCAACCCGCTCCTGTACGTCTGCGACAACTCGGCCGGCTCGGTGATCGGCCACGGCAACTACAACGGCACTACTCCCGACTGCCCGGCGGGCACGGTCTCCTATGACCGTGGCCTGTGGCAGCTCAGCAGCAAGTACGCCTCGACGGTCAGCAACGCCTGCGCCTTCACTGCGGTGTGCAACGCCGGCCAGGCGTACCTGTTCTCGGAGCGGGGCACCGACTTCAATCCATGGTCGTCCTACGACCAGGACACCTACACCCAGTTCATCGACTTGGTCCAGGCCGACATCACCAAGCTGACGTCAGGCACGGTGACCAGCGCGGAGCTTGGCGAATGCCTGGTGCAGCAGAAGCCGATCGTGAACTACAAGGTGGAGATCGCGAACTGCGGCAGCGGCGCGGCAACTCAGCTCTGGGTGGCCACTGGCGGCAAGCTGCGAACGGGGTCGCTGTGCGCTGCGATCGGCGCAGGCAGCAAGCCAGGGATCGTGCTAAGAAAGTGCGCAAAGTCAAAGTCCCAAGGCTGGTCGGCATACGGCAAGGACGAGTTGCGCAACGCCGCTGACGGCAAGTGCCTGACCGACCCGGCGGGTAGCCTCACGGCCGGCACCCAGGTCGACGCGACGAGTTGCGCGAACGCGAAGGACCAGACCTGGTGGCTGCCCTGACCGGCCGCTGATGGCTGTCGCCGGCCGGTCCGCTGCGTATGCGCTGCCTCAGTAGTACGGAAATGAACTGATACGGCACACTGAGAGCGGGTCGAGCGCAAGGAGCGAATGACGTGGCTGAACTACCGGATGCCGCCGTCAGCGCGCTCGCCGAAGCGCTCTACATGGCCAGGCAGGCGGGCACCCCGATCGAGCCGCTCACTGATGCCCGGCCCGGCATGTCGGTGACGGACGCCTACCGGGTCCAGAGCGACCTGGTCAACATGCTCCTCGCCGACGGCGACCGGATCGTGGGCTACAAGCTCGGCCTGACCAGCGTCCCGATGCAGGCGCTGTTCGGCGTCGACTCCCCCGACTTCGCGCCGGTGCTCGCCTCGCACGTGCATCCTGACGGCGCGCAAGTGCAGGCGGCGTCGTTCATCCAGCCCAGGGTCGAGGCCGAGATCGCCCTCGTCCTCGGCGGCGACCTGGCCGGGTTCGACTGCACGGTGCTGGACGTCGCCAGGGTGGTGACGGGCGCGGTCGCAGCAATCGAGATCGTCGACAGCCGGATCGCGGGCTGGCGTATCAAGCTCGCCGACACGATCGCCGACCTGGCGAGCAGCGGGGCGATCGTGCTCGGCTCTGCCGTGGTTCCAGTAGAGAGCATTGACCTGAGGCTGGCCGGAATGGTGTTCACCCGAAATGGCGAGGTGATCGCGACCGGGGCTGGCGCCGCCGCGCTCGGCAGCCCGCTAGCGGCTACGGCCTGGCTGGTCAGGACACTGGCCGGCCTGGGCGAGTCGTTGCACGCGGGCCAGTTCGTGATGACAGGTGCCTTGCACGGAGCGGTCGACATCGCTGCGGGCCAGTATTACCGGGCTGAGGTGGACCGGCTCGGCCCGGTGGGCCTGCGGGTGGCTTAGGACCGTGCCGGCAGACACGAGGAGGCAGATGGTGGCGACGCGCTGCGCGATCATGGGCTCGGGCAACATCGGCACTGACCTGATGATGAAGCTGATCCGCTCCCGGGCACTGGAGCTCGTCGCGCTGGTCGGCATCGACCCGGCCAGCGACGGGCTGGCCAGGGCGCGGGCACTGGGGATCGCTGCGCCGGACTCCGGCATCGAGTGGGTGCGCGCGCACGCTGGCGAGATCGACCTGGTCTTCGACGCGACCAGCGCCTACGTGCACGTGCGCAACGCGCCGGTGCTCGCAGAGCTTGGGATCGCGGCGATCGACCTGACGCCTGCGGCCCGCGGCCCCAAGGTCGTCCCCACGGTCAACCTGGACAAGCACCTCGATGCAGCGAACGTGAACCTGATCACCTGCGGCGGCCAGGCGACGGTGCCGATCGTCGCGGCGGTCAGCAGGGCCGCATCGGTCCCCTACGCCGAGATGGTCTCGACGGTCGCCTCCCGGTCGGCTGGCCCGGGCACCCGGCAGAACATCGACGAGTTCACGCGCACGACCGCGCGGGCGCTTGAGGAGATCGGCGGAGCGGCGATCGGGAAGGCGATCATCGTGCTGAACCCCGCAGACCCGCCGATCCTGATGCGCAACACGGTGTTCTGCGCGCTGCCCGACGGTTCTGATCACGATGCCGTGGTGGCATCTGTGCAGCAGATGGTCGCTGACGTCGCGCAGTACGTTCCCGGCTACCGGCTCAAGAACGCCCCGGTCATCGAGGAAGGGCCGTTCGCCACCTCTGGCGGGGACGTGCCGCACCGGGTTGTCGTGCTGCTCGAAGTCGAGGGTGCGGGCGACTACCTGCCTGCGTACGCCGGAAACCTGGACATCATGACCGCTGCCGCCGTCCGCGTTGGCGAGGCCAAGGCTGGCCATCTGTCCAAGGTCGCGGCGTGAGCGCCGCGCAGGGGGCGAAGCCTCCGTTCCGGCTGACCGACTCGACCCTGCGGGACGGCTCGCATGCGGTCGCGCACCAGTACACCCTGGCCCAGGTGACCGGTATCGTGGCCGGGCTTGACGCGGCCGGCGTTCCGGTCATCGAGGTCTCGCACGGCGACGGGCTGGGAGGGTCCTCGTTCAACTACGGATTCTCGGGAACCGACGAGATGCAGCTGATCAAGGCGGCGGTCAGCACCGCGAGGCAAGCCAAGATCGCCTGCCTGCTGCTTCCCGGGATCGGTACCGCCGAGGACCTGAAGACCATCGCCGACATGGGAGTGAGCGTCGCGCGGGTAGCCACGCACTGCACGGAGGCCGACATCGCCGAGCAGCACATCGGCATGGCCAAGCGGCTGGGCATGGAGGCCGTCGGCTTCCTGATGATGAGCCACATGCTCTCGCCCGAGGAGCTTCTCGCGCAGGCCAGGCTGATGCAGGCCGCTGGAGCCGACATCGTTTACTGCGTCGACTCTGCCGGAGCGCTCACGGTCCCGCAGGCGCAGGACCGGATCGCCGCGCTGGTCAGCGGCCTGGACATCGCCGTCGGCATGCACGCGCACGAGAACCTGTCGCTCTCGGTCGCGATCTCGCTGGCCGCCCTGGAAGCGGGCGCGACGCACATTGACGGGTGCACCGCCGGGGCGGGCGCGGGCGCGGGGAACTGCCCGACCGAGACGCTCGTGACGGTCTGCCAGAAGATGGGCATCGAGACCGGCATCGAAGCGCTCGCCCTGATGGACGTCGCCGAGGAGATCGTCCGGCCGGCCCTGCGTCGGCCCCAGGTCGTCGACCGGGCCGCCTTGACGCTCGGCCTGGCGGGAGTCTACGGGTCGTTCATGCTGCACTCCGAGCGCGCCGCGCAGCGGTATGGCGTGAGCCAGGCTGAGATCCTGCTCGAGCTCGGCAGGCGCAAGGCCGTCGGCGGCCAGGAGGACATGATCATCGACGTAGCGCTCGAGCTCGCGGCGCGAGGAGGCCAGAAGCCGGCGGGAACCGGCTGGCAAGAGGCCGCGCGATGAGTGATCCGCAAGATCTCGCGGCGGCCTTGATCGAGGCCGTGGCCAGCGGCAGCGCAATCGACGCGCTCAGCGCGACCGCGGGGCCGTTCGACATCGCCACCGCCTACCAGGTGCAGGACATCGTCGTCGCCGACAGGATTCGCAGCCACGACGGCGGCATCGCCGGGGCCAAGCTCGGGCTGACCAGTGCGGCCAGGCAGCGGCAGATGAACGTGGCCGGGCCGCTCTACGGCTGGCTCACCAGCGACATGGCAGTCGATGCCGGACAGCCGCTGCACTGCGATCAGCTCATCCAGCCGCGCTGCGAGCCGGAGATCGCGTTCATCCTGCGCGATGACCTGGCGGGCTCGCACGTGACCGCGGCGCAAGTGCTGGCGGCGACGGCCGTCGTGTGCCCGGCGATCGATGTCCTGGACTCCCGGTTCGCCGGCTACGCGTTGACGCTGCCCGACGTCATCGCCGACAACGCATCTGGGGCAGGTTTCGTGACCGGGGGCCAGCTCACCGATCCGGCGGGCATCGACCTGCGGATGACCGGAGTGGTGCTGGAGAAGAACTGCGAGCTGGTCGCCACGGCGGCGGGAGCGGCCGTGCTCGGCCACCCGGCCGCATCGGTCGCCTGGCTGGTCCGTGCCCTTGCAGCGCGTGGCCGAGGTCTCAGCGCGGGCCAGGTCGTCCTGTCCGGCGGGCTGACCGAGGCTGTGCCTGTCGCGCCAGGCGACGTGATTGTCGCGCGCTTTGACCGGCTCGGCACCATCGAACTGGCCTGCCAATAGGCCCGCCTGCTAATAGTCCTTCGTTTTCGAGGACCTTGGACCGTCGCTTGCGGGACGTCCGCTTCTGCGACCCGGAAGGCTCGCGCAGGCAATCTGATCTCAGAGCCCGAGGGAACCGGGCTCACGAGACAGAGAGAAGGCGAAGGACCATGGCGAGCTTGATCGACTTCCTTGGCGAGCCGTCCAGGAGGCAGAACCTGCGGGCGTGGGAGTGGCTGAAGGAGTCCAAGATCGCGGCTGTTGGCTGGACCGCGATGCGCGTGTGGCTGGGCATCATGTGGATCCAGGCCGGCTCGGCCAAGCTGTGGGGTGCCGAGAACGCGGCCTTCCTGCACAACGGCGGCGCAGCTGTCGCGGGCTTCGCGGCGCACGGCGTGCCCGCCTACACCTGGTGGGGCAGTTTCCTGCACAGCTTTGTCGTCCCGAATGCCAGCTGGATCGCCGTCCTGGTGGCCGTGGCGGAGTTCTCGATCGGGATTGCACTGGTGGCCGGCTGCTTCACCCGGATCGCCGCGCTCGGCAGCCTCGCGCTGCTGTTCACCTACGTGATGTCCGGAACGGCGAGCGTGTGCGCGTTCTACGCGCTGTTCGCGATCGTGATCCTGACGATGTGGCGGACCTCGAGCTGGCTCGGCGTCGACGGCCTGGTGGCCAGCTACCGGCAGCACCGCAGGGGCGACCGGGCCTCGGTGAGGACCCCGTCGGAGAAGGACACGGCCGGGACCGTCAACCCGGCGCACGCCGGAGTCTGAACGGTCCGTTCCCCGGCCCGTCCGGCTGGTGCGGCCCGCGCAAGCGGGCCGCACCAGCCTTTTGGTTACTTCCGGCATTGCGAGGATCGGCGAGCAGAACGCATTCGAGACCGCTAAGAGACTGTTCCTGCCTGCCTGCGCAATGAGCAGTCGGTTAGGGTCCGGCAATGACCTCGAGTCGCGCGGCTAGGGAAACAATGCGCAATCTCGCTCGCCGGGTATCGCAGGCCACTGCGATTGGCATCTGCGTGGCGACGGCGGCAGCGGCCGTGGGCGGGTGCAGCGGCCTGCGAAAGGCCATCGACCACATCAACAACAGCGATACGGCGTCGGGCAATCTGCAGAGCTTCATCAGCCAGCAGCTCACCACGAAGTTCCACCGGCATGTCCAGTCGGTCACGTGCAGGCCGCAGGTGCAGGAGGTCCTGGTGAGCAGCCGTGCCCACCTGACCTGCGTGGTGCGCTTCACGAACGGCTCCTCCTACACGACCCCGGCGACGATCACCAACCCCTCGACCGACCCCGACCTCGCTAGTTACAACTTCAGCTTCAACGACCCGCCGGGAAGCGACATCACGACCGCGCCTCTCCCCCGGCCAACGGTCTCGCTGTCGGCGACCAGCCCTTCGTCATTCCTCGTGGCGCGCAACCTGGCGCGCGTGGTCCGGCAGCTGACCGCCAGGTTCGGCACCCATGACCTGATCATCCAGATGGCCATCTATCCGGGAGAGGTGCAGGCCGTCGTCGCCGCGAACGGGATGGCGTGGCCAGTAAGCGCGACGTCCGCCGGACCGCTCAAGGTGGGACCGCGGTCGTCCTTCAACGGATCACGCAGCGGGATCGGCTTCTCCCAGCTCGTGCCGGGCGTCATCACGGGCATCACGAGGCTGATCGTGTCCAAGGCTAAGATCCCGCTGTCGCGCATCGACCGGTTCGTGCTGACCAACTCGCTGCCCCACGGCGACTCCGGCTGGAACATCTACCTGACCTCGGGCACCACGCGCTTCCAGTGCCTGGTCATGGGCCAGGACCTCATCAAGATCACGCCGAGCGGTCCGAGCTAGTCAGGCTGCCTTCAGCCTCGTGATGTAGAAGAACCCGTCGCCGGTGCGCGGCACCTTGACCTCGCCGATCACGAGGGAATGTGCCTCGTACTGGTGGCCCTTGGGACTGTCATAGGTGCCGGAATAGCTCGTCTGGTCCTGCGTGTACTGCTTGCCGTCAAGCGTGCAGGGCACCGCCTCGGTTTCCGGCGTGCCCTTGCTCGTGACAACGGCGGAGCCAGTGACCGGGCCCTTGCCAGTGACCTTGATGCTGAGCTGGCGTGTCTTGCTGTTGAACACGGGCGCGGCGCTGTCCTGGTAGACGCCGAGCAGGAACACGGTGTGCGCGGGCGCGGTCACTGCCTGGTCCGACTCAACGCCCGCCACGTAGGTGTGCCGGCCGGGCAGCGCAAGGCCTGGTGCGGCCCCAGTGCCGAAGTACTTCGAGCCGAACTCGTAGAAGCCGAGCTCGCATTCGGTCTCGACCGGTGGCGGGATGCAGCTGTAATCGATCTCCAGGGTCGACTTGGGCATCGACACGCGCGACGACTTGAACTTCAGGCCACGGTGATTCGCGGTCAGGGACAGCGTGCCGGTCAGCGTCCCGGTGACGTCAGTGGCACTGCCGGTTTCGCACGTCACCGTCTTGCGCGACGTCGGGCTGAACTTAAGGTCGATGAACGCGAGCGGCGCCAGCGTGTTATGTGTCCTGAATGTGGCAGCGTCCGTGCTGCTATTGACGACCAGGTCAGCGGCGGGAGCAAAGCTGGCCTGCCAGTCATCGGTCTCGTTGGCGGTAGAGAGCTCGATTTCAACCACCTGCGGTTCGCCCAGGTAGCTGGGGCTGATGCGCCAGGTACGACCGTCGACGTTGAACTTGGCAGCCCCCGCGTACAGGTTGTAGTAGAGCGGCGGCGTGGTGCGGGCAGCCCCAGCCTGCGGCGTGCCGCCCACCGCTCCCAGTGCCAGGACCGCGGCCGCGACGATCACGATCGGGCGCGACGCCGTTCGTGCCCAGGCCTTCACCCGGTGCGGAAAATGGTCGAACACCATTAGCCAGCCACCTCCCCACATTTGGGGTAAGTGTAGGTCGGCAGGGCACGAGAGTGAATGGCTAGCAGCCATCAGGCCCGGTCGGCAGAGCGCGCCGACCGGACCCGGATGGGATGGCCGCCTACGGGGTGGTGGCGGAGTCGTACCAGAAGCTCGTGAACTCGTGGCCTTTCCAGACCGGGTACAGAGTCGAGCTGATCGCGGCCAATCCCGGCCCGGTACTGGTCTGATACGAGCTTGGCAGCGAGGCTTCGTTCGCCCAGGCGGAGGTTCCCAGCGTCGACGCTGTGACGTCGGTGATCTTCGTGTACCAGATCTTGTTCGTGTGCGTGCCCTTCCAGTCGATATAGAGCGTGCCGCCCGGGGTTGCGGTCATGAGCGCCAGCGCCGGGCTGGAGTTCGTGCCTGCCTGCGGGACGGTGCCAGGCACGCTGAAGCCGGTCGAGGTGAGCACGCCATAGCCGATCTGGTTGCTTGAGTTGGTCCAGGCAAGTACCAGCGGCTTGGCGGTGATGCCGGTCGGGACGATGGCAGGCGCGCCACTGGTGACACTCGGCACGGCGACCGCCTGGGCAGCCCAGCCTGAGCTGGTGAGCTTGGAGTAGTAGATCGACGTGGTGTTCGTCCATGCCACGTACAGCGTGCCCTGCGCTACCGCCGCGGCTGGGTGGCTGGTGGCAGCGGCCTTCCCCCAGGACCCGCTGACCGTCTGGGTCGGCTGCCACACGCCGCCGCTCAGCCAGGAGTACTTGACCTGGCCCGATGTGTTGGCCCAGAACACATACGGATCACTCTTGTAGACCGTCACCGCCGGGGCGAGGGTGGTGTCCGGGCTTACTTTCTTTCCGGTCACCGAGCCGATCGGTGACCAGGTGGTGCCGCTCAGGGTCGTGTAGCCGATGCCGCCACTGGACTGGGTGAAGGCCACGAACAAGCCGCCATTGTCATTGGCGGTCGCGGGTGCGTCCGTCGAGCCGGCGCCCGGCACCTTCGCCTCCTTGCCCCAGACGCTGAACGGGACGTTCACCGTCCGGGGATGACCGGCTGCGCGGTCGTGGCCAGCCACGCCAGCCACGGCGGGCGTCATGACGCAGGCAGTTAGGCCTGCCGCGATCAGCGCTGTGCAAGGCAGGACGAGCCTGCGAGCGCGCGGGTACTGACGTTCGTGCCTCATCGGACCTCCATGTAATGCGCCTGCCGAAAAAGTGCAGGGACGTCACATGGTCACTGGCCGGCCTTACAGTCTTCTTACGGGCGACTTTCAGCGCCCTTTTGGCAATGGCGTTCGGCAATGGCAGGCGCAAGCAACCTGGCAAGGCTTGCATCGGCGGTGCGCGGTGGAAATCCGGCTCCTTGGACCAGTCGAGGTAATCGCCGCCGACCGTGACGTGCCGGTGGGCGGGCCGCGAGTCAAGACCGTGCTGGCGATGCTGGCGTTGCGGGCGAACCACGTAGTGGCGTCCGAGTCGATCAGCGCGCAGCTATGGCCGGACCTGGAACCGGACCGGGCAGCTGCGAATCTGCAGGTCAGGGTGTCTGAGCTGCGCCGGGCCCTGCGGCTCGTCGGCGAATCGGACAGGATAATCCGCCGCGCTCCGGGCTACCTGCTGCGCGTGAGTGACGGCGAGCTGGATGTGGCCAAGTTCGCAGACCTGGTGGCGCAGGCGAGGGTACTGCTGGCGACCGGCGATCCGGGCGGGGCAGGCGAGGCAGTGCAGGGGGCGCTGCGGCTGTGGCGCGGCGCGCCACTGGCGGACCTAGCCGACGCGCACTGGGCCCAGGGTGATGTAGCTCGCCTGGAGGAGGCCCGGGCGGTGGCGACCGAGCTGCGCGCCGAATCGCGGCTCGCCGCTGGCGGCGGGGAGGACGAGCTGGCCGGCGAGCTGGCGCAGCTCACGCGGGTGTACCCGCTACGGGAGCGCTTGTGGGCAATGCGCATGCAAGCGCTGTACCGGGCGGGGCGGCAGGCCGAGTCCCTAGCTGCCTTCCAGCAGGCCCGCTCGACGCTGGCCGAGGAGCTCGGGATAGACCCCGGACCGGAACTGCGCGAGCTGCACGCCCGGATCCTGGCCCAGGATCCGGGCCTCGCCGCACCGCCGCGCGCGACAGCGGCATCTGGATCGAGGTCCCGGCCGGTTCCTCGCGAGCTGCCAGCGGACGTTGCCGAGTTCACTGGCCGGATCGCCGAACTGGCCGAGCTGGACTGGATGCTGCCTGCTCCGGAGCGGGAGCCCGGCGAGCCGCCAGGACCGGTAGTCATCGCGGCGATCTGCGGCACCGCTGGCGTCGGCAAGACGGCTCTTGCAACTCACTGGGCGCACCAGGTCGCCGGGCACTTCCCGGTAGGGCAGCTCTACGTCAACCTGCGCGGCTACGACCCGGCTCAGCCGCTCACCGCCGACGAGGCACTAGCCAAGCTCCTTCGGTCCCTCGGCGTGGCCGACGCTGATATCCCGCTGGAGCAGGCGGACCGCTCGGCCAGGTACCGATCGCTGGTGTCCGGCGAGCGGCTGCTTGTGGTCTTGGACAACGCCACCAACGCCGAGCATGTCCGGCCGCTCTTGCCCGGGACCGAGAGCGCCATGGTCGTGGTGACCAGCCGTGACTCGCTAGCGGGGCTCGTGGCGCGGGACGGTGCCCGTCGGCTCGACCTCGACCCGCTGCCGGACGGCGACGCGGCCGAACTGCTAGAGGCACTCATCGGCCTGCGAGCTACCGCCGAACCCGAAGCCACTGGCAAGCTCGCAGGGCTCTGCTCGCGGCTGCCGTTGGCACTGCGGGTTGCCGCAGAGCTGGCCGTCGCCTCACCCGATGCACCGCTCGCGGAGCTGGCCGCCGAGCTCGAAGGACTGGAGGACCGGCTGGCGGCGCTGGAAGCAGGCGAAGACCCGCGCTTGAGGCAGCCGGGACTGGCCGGCATCAGATGCACGACCTCCTGCGCGCATACGCGTCCGCGCTGGCCACGACCTATGACCCAGCGGATCGGCGCGACGCGCTGACCCGGTTGTTCGACTACTTCCTCGCCGCCGCCGCGGCAGCCATGGACCTCCTCGGCCCAGCCGATCGCGCGTCCCGGCCAGATCCGCCGCTCCTGCGGACGCCGGTTCCCGGCCTCGCCGACCGGGCCGCAGCCCGGGCCTGGCTCGACGGCGAGCTGGCCAGTTTCACGCTGATCGCCGGATACACGGCGACCCAGGGCTGGCCCAGCCACGCCACGCGCCTGGCGAGAACGCTGTACGCCTATCTGTCAGGCAGTCACGAGCCCGAGGCCTTTGCGATCTACACGCACGCCCTGAGCGCCGTGCGCTTGCTCGGCGATCGGGCCGAGGAAGCCCGAATGCTTACCTACCTGAGCGAGTCCTACCGATGGCAGGGCCGCTTTCAGCTAGCTGCTGACTACGCGCAGGAGGCGCTTGCTGCCGCACGCGAGATCGGAAGCCTCGACGCGCAGGGCCGTGCCCTGACCGGCCTGAGCAACCTCTACCTGGCGCAGGGCAGCTACCAGCTCGCAACTCAGCACATGCGGCGGGCGCTACGCACCTACCGAGAGCTTGGCCGGCAGGCAAGCGTCGCCCGCACGTTGGGGAACCTCAGCGTCAGCTACTTCAGGCAAGGCCGTTACGAGCAGGCTGCCGACTACGCGCGGCAAGCTCACCGACTCGCCGTCGCCATCGATGACCAGAAGACCGAGGCGAACGCGCTGGATCTCCTCGGCAAGATCTGCCTTCAGCAGGGCAGCTACGCGCAATCGGATGAATACCTGCAACGTTCCCAGGCTCTCGCCAGAGCGATCGGTTACCAAGCCGTCGAGGCCGATGCTCTCAGCGGACTCGGCGAGGTGGCGCGCCTGCGCCGGGACTATGACCGGGCCATGAGCTACCACCAGCTAGCCCTCGACTTGTTCCGCAACCTCGGCGACCCGAGCTACCAAGCCCAGGCACTGAACGACATGGGGGCGACCACGCTTGCCGCCGGCCAGATCGGCCGGGCAGACGACTACTTCGTCACGGCTCTTGCCATGGCGCGGGAGATCGAGCATGCGCACACTCTTGCCGGCGCGCTGGCCGGGCTCGGCGAGGTCCGGCGGCGCCAGGGCGATTATGAGCAGTCAGCGGACTATCTCCGCCAAGCGCTCGCAACCTACCGCGACATCGGCAATGTCAGCGGCGTCGCCGAGGTCCTCAATGGCGTCGGCGAAACGCTCCTGGCCAGCGGGCAGCAGGTTCTGGCTGCGCAGAGCCACGCCGAGGCCCTCGCTCTGGCCAGGCAGGTCGGTGACCGCTACCAAGAGGCCCGGGCCAGCCAGGGTTTGGCCGCCGCCTACCAAGCCGCCGGGGACCTCAGCGAGGCGGAGCAGCACGCGCAGATCGCCCGGCAGCTCTTTGCCGACATCGGCATCGTCGAAGACTCACCGGTTGGCTCTCAGCCAGGTTCCGACACCAGCCCGGCGGCGCAGCCGGGGCGGCGGGCGAGATGACGCAACTGCTCACCGGGTAAGACGCCCGGCCGCATGCCGACCAACTGCCGGTGGCATGCCACCGTGCACGGTGCGGCACCTGGCCGAGCGGTTACCTGCCCAGTTGACATCACAGATCGGGCATGCCAGCTTCTGGTCGCATGGTGCCTAGCGGGTACGACGACTACCTCACAGCGACAGCTACGGCCGCTGCGGCGCTCATCGGCCTGCTGTTTGTGGCTGTCTCAGTGCGAGACGACACGATCTTCGGGCCGAAGGCCATGCCCGGCGGCGAGGCGTTGGCGATCACCGCGTTCACCGGCCTGGTGAACTCCTTCGTGGTGTCAATATTCGGGCTCATTCCCAAGATCAACATTGGCGAGCCGGCCGTGATCATGGCAGTGATCGGCATCGTCTCGATCGTCAGGCTCCAGCGCCGGCTGCACGCCGGCAGGAACCTGCCTGTACTGATCATCACGTTGGTTGCCTACGCGGCCCAACTCGGACTCGGCGTGCTGCTGCTCGTCGATTCACGTCGCAGCGATCAGCTGATCAACCTATCCATCATCATTTCCGTCACGCTAATTGTGTCGCTGCAGCGCGCATGGTCGCTGCTCAAGGGCAAGCACCTGGCCGGCGCAGGCGGCATCGCGACGACCACGGCTGAGGATCCGCCGCGCGTGCCCGAGCCGCAATACCAGGAGCCCGCCGCTGGCAACGCCGAGGGGTAAAGCCGGGCGGCGGGCGAGATGGCCTGTAGGCCGGGTTCTGTGCACCCGCTCGCGCGGGCCGGCGGTCATCCATCTAGGACTGCCGTTGCCGGCAGCCTCGTGCGGTCTACCCGCGAGCATCGGGCGGGCCACCCTCAATCGCTCGCGCAGGCGCCGGACCCCGACCTCCCGGCCGAATGCCTCGACGCCCTCCTGACCTTGCTCCGGGTGGGGTTTACCGAGCCGCCGCAGTCACCTGCGACGCTGGTGGTCTCTTACACCGCCGTTTCACCCTTACCGCCAGGCTGGCCATAGCCACGGCCGAAGCCAGCGGCATCGGCCGTACCCGGCGGCGGTCTGTTTTCTGTGGCACTGTCCCGCGGGTCACCCCGGGTCGGTGTTACCGATCACCCTGCCCTGCGGAGCCCGGACCTTCCTCGACGACCCTGATCAGGATCGCCGCGACCGCCCGGCCATCTCGCCCGCCGCTACTGAGCAAGTTTAGGGCTTCCGGCCCTTCAGGGCCTACCACTGCGCGGGCCCTGCGCAGGGGGCGCTGACGCTCAGAGCTTGCGGCCCCGTATCAGCGGCCTGCGCTCGCGCTGCTCGTGCTGCAGGTGCGAGGTGTCGTTGAACGAGCGGACGACGGCTGTCCCGTTGTCGAAGCAGTCGACGCGCGACAAGGAGGCCACATCGACATTGATCCGGAACATCGCCTCTGGGGGCGCTAGCAGCGCCCGGCACAGCACCGTCTTGATCGGCGTCACGTGGCTGACCACGACCACCTTCTCGTGCCGGTGCACGTCGATGACCCGGTCGATCGCGGCAAGCACCCGCAGCGCGACGCTCGCGAAGCTCTCACCGCCGGGCGGCGCGGCGTCCGGGCTGGCCATCCAGGCTGCCATCTCCTCGGGCCACTTGGCACCGGCCTCCGCGAAGGTCAGCCCTTCCCATGCCCCGAAGTCGGCCTCGACCAGGTTGTCGTCGACCACGATCGGCGCCTTCGTGGTCTCGGCGATGGCCTCGGCGGTCTTCCTTGCCCGCTGCAGCGGCGAGCTGACGATCATCTGGACGCCCGAGCGGCCCAGGCGGGCGGCGATCTGGCCCGCCTCCTTGACGCCGTCTCCGGTGAGCGGGATGTCCCCCCGGCCAGCGAACCTGCGCTCCGCGGACAGCTCAGTGCGCCCGTGCCGGACCAGGAGAATCGCGGTCGGCTTGCCATTGGCCATCCAGCCCGCGCCAGCAGTTCCGGCCGCTGCTGCTGCGCCTGCCGAATCGTCCTGCGCGCCGTGAGGGCCACCAGCAGCAACCGGAGCAGCAGGAGCGGCAGCTCGCCCCGCGCCCGTCGCGTCGGGCGCCTGCGCGCTGGTCACAGTCCTGATTCCGCCGTCCTGACCAGGATCCTGCGGCACTCTTCGCAGCGCAGCACCTCGTCGGCCGGAGCCGACCTGATCGCGTTCAGGTCCACGGTGTTGAGCGTCAGGTTGCAGCCCTGGCAGCGACGCTGTCGCAGCGCTGCCGCGCCGACGCCGCCGTGCTGGGCCCTGAGCTTGTCGTACAGGTCGAGCAGGTCAGCCGGCACGTCGGCGACGACCGAGCCGCGCCGGTCGGTGGCCTTGCCAGCCTGCTCGGCGAGGTCGGCGAGGGCAGCGTCCCTGGCCGCGGTCACGGTCTCGAGCTGCCCGGCCACCTTGGCGCGCTCCGCGCTCGCTCCGTCCAGGCTCGCCTGGTTGGCCTCGCGGCGCTCCATCACGTCCAGGACGATCTCTTCCAGGTCGGACTGCCTGTGCTGGAGCGAGCCGACCTCCGATTGCAAGTTTTCCAGCTCCCGGGGTGAGCTGACCTTGCCAGCGTCGAGGAGCTGGCGATCGCGCTGGATCCTGGCGCGAACCTGCTCGACGTCAGCCTCTGCCTTGAGCTGCTCGCGGTTCAGGTCGCTGCTGCGTGCGGTCAGCTCAGCGATCGAGTCCCGCAACTCGGCGTCGCGTGCCTGCAGGCCGGAGATCTCCTGGTGCTCGCGCAGCGCCCGCCGGCGATGCTCGATCCGGCCGAGCTCGGCGTCGATGTCCGCTAGCTCAAGCAGCCGTAGCTGCGCCTCAGGCGATGCTTTCACGAGCCAACGTTAGCCTGTCGCCGAGC
>JASHXW010000241.1 GCA_030043395.1 Streptosporangiaceae bacterium | reverse complement strand
TCCGCCTCCACGGCGAGCTGGCTCGACCCCGGCCGGGTGGCTGCCACGTAACGCGCGAGGGTCAGCCCGCCCCCGCCCAGGTGCAGCACCCGCAGCGGCACTGCGGGCGGAGCGGCAAGGTCGATCAGGTGCCCGATCCGCCGCACGTACTCAAGCTCGAGGTGCGCCGGATCGTCGAGGTCGACATGGGATTGCGGCACCCCGTCTATCAGCAGCATCCAGGCGCGGGGCCGGTCCAGGTCGGCAAGCAGCTCGACGCGGCCACTCCCGGCGGGCACTTCCTCACGGGCCGCGTTCACGCCCCCCTGGCGAGCAGACATGATCACATTGTCCAGCGCTGGCGGGACCAGCACGCGGGTCGGGTGATTTCACGCTCTCCGGAAACGATCGCGCGAGTGACGTCGATAAGCAGGTGGGGCCTGCTGCTTGACCGCACTGTGAGTCGGGGTTGACCTGACTATTCGCAGGTGGTGGCTGCTGTGTGCGATAAGGCAGGCCCTCGAGCCGAGCCAGTGACCGAACTCGCCGGCCAGGCGACCGCGATAAGCGCGCTTGCCGGAAACCGGGGCGCGTTCGATGCCGCCCTGGACTGCTTCACTCAGGCCGATCGCAATGGCTTCCGCTATGTGCTCGGCCAGGAGGGCCTGCTCGACCAGTGCGAGCAGGTCTGCGAGTGGCTGCGGCCCAAGCTGTGCGTGCTGACGTGCCTGGCGCTGTGCGGCCCGCCCGGCAGGCCAGTCGCCGGGCAGCCGCCCTTCGGCCGGATCGCCGAGGTCATCACCAGCCTGGCCGCCGACGAGCCGCTGTTCGAGGAGCTCGTGCACGCGGTCTGGCGCCGCGACGCCGGCGACTTCCGGACGCTCGTGCACGAGGCTGAGATCGACGACGTCTGCCAGTACGTCTGCGCCTGGCTCTGCACCGTCCTGCTCGAACGCGCCTGCGCGATCATGTGCTCCGAAGTGCTGGTCGAGGCGCCAGGCCCGGTCGAGGCCGCCGCGGCCGCGGCTGCGCAGTTGTCGCGACTGCACGAGGACGAGGCGGCCATGGACGCCGCCGCCGAGGCCGTGCTTGCCAGGGACTGCGACCGGCTCCGCCGGGTGATCTCCGACGCCGGGCTGCGCAGCGACGGCTCGGTGATCAGCCAGTGGCTATGCACTGTGCACTGCACGTGGCTGGGCATGGTGCTCTGCGGGGTCGCGCCGGCGACGGCCAACCCGGTTGACGTCCGCGGCGAGGTCTTCGGCTTCGCCAAGGCGGTCGGGCCGTTGCAGGCAGACTCTGACTCCCTGGCGCGGCTGGTGCAGGCGGTTCGTTCCGGCTCGGCGGAGCAGTTCGCCGGGCTGGCCAGGGAACTCCAGCTCGAGCAGCACTGCGTCCAGCTCTGCAGGTGGATCTGCGCGCGGCTGTGCGCCGAGTTCCGCGCCTGTGCCTGCCCGGCGACGTCGTCTGCCTTCTTCACCAGGATCGGCGCCTATTACTACGACCTCGACGTTGCGAGCGCCATCGGCGGGAACGGCCTGACCAGCGACAGCAGGGCCTTCTACGACACCATCCGGCTGAACGGGGGGTTCTGCGTAGTGACCGGAGCCCCTGCGATCCAGTACCGGTTCGAGACCGTCCTCACCGACGCGGTCGGCAACCCCACGTGTGACTGGAAGCCGGTCCGGCCGTCGCAGATCGCGGCCACCAACATCGGCTCGTTCGTGCGCGTGGCGCCCCCGTTCACCTTCCCGGTGCAGGTGTGGGTCAACGGCGACCCTGGGCCGCAGGTGAGCGTCATCACGCCGGATCCGGATGGCTGGATCCAGGTACCAGTCTGCGAGCCATCTCCCGGGTGGCAGTTCGTGCCCGGATCGGACCTTGTCAACCTGATCACGACCACCCTGCAGCCGTTCCCGTCCGCGGACGAGCGCGATGTGGTGGCCGGGGCCAGCGCGACGGCACCGACGCCGGCTGATGTCTATTACGGGATCAGGATGCGCGTCCGCGACGCCGGGACCGGCTCTGCCGGAACCGATGCGGGCACCTGCGCGCACGTCGCCTTCGCCAACACCCTGTATGACTTCGTCAGCCATCACCAGTACTGGGACGGCTACGTGGGCTCGGAGGAGCTGGCGGTGTACTCGCTGGGAGTCACCGAGCTTGCCGAGGCGGGCTGCGCCGGGCTGACCGACGCACTGACCGTGCTGTTCACTGCCTCGCATCCCAACCTGGACCCGGCCGGGGTCGGCGTGGCGCTGATCGGCCCTGGCGGGCCGTATCAGTTCTCGCTGGTGCCGGCCGCTCCCCCGCTTCCCGGCGACTGGCACGGCCAGGCGATACCAGAGGGCTGGACCCTCGATTCGCTCCAGCCGTGCGCCTACATCCTGGAGCTAACCGTGAACGTCCGGCTGACTACCGGCGACGCCGTACCTAGCCCGCGCTATGACCAGATCGCGTTCTGGAAGTCGCCGTGAACTGGCCACCGCAGCCACCCCGGCCGCCCTGGCCGTGCGTCAGGAACCAGGGATCGACTGGACGTGCCAGCTTCTGCCATTCCAGATCTCGGCGAATGGCGCCCGAGTATGCGGCGTCGGCGCGTAATCACCGACAGCGATGCACCGGCTCGCTGACCTGCAGAACACGCCGTAGAGATCTGAGGAACTGCCGCGGCCGGGGGCGGGCTGGATGACCCAGCGCCTGCCATTCCATTGCTCGATGATCGCCTGGTCGCTCTTGTACTCCCACTGGTGATACCCCACCGCGAAGCAGTGCCTGCTTGACTGGCAGTACACGTCGTTCAGCGCGTTCACCCGGCCGGCCGACGGCGTCGGCGTCGGCAGCTCGCGCCAGTGCCGTCCGTTCCACAGCTCCGCCAGCGCGCGGCTGTTGTAGCTGACTCCGTACCAGCCGACCGCGACGCAGGCCCCGCGCGCCGGGCAGGACGCGGCCGACAGGACGCTCCCGTAGGAATGCGGATGGCTCGCGGCCGGGATGACGCGCCACCGGCGGCCGTTCCACCTCTCGTCGAGCGCCGAGACCCGGCCCGCGTGGTTGCCATAGTCGCCGACCGCCATGCATGCGCGCGTGCCGGCGCAGGACACCCCGGTCAGGGTGCTGACCTTGGCTCCCGGCACGTTGACGGCGCGCAGGATCCGCCATCTGTGGCCGTTCCAGGATTCGGCCAGAGTCTTGACCGATGAACGACCCTGGTTGTCCCCGACCGCCAGGCAGTTCGTGTACGAACGGCAGGACACCCCGTACAGGGCGCTGCCCACGCCGCCGTGCGCGTGCGGGCTCGGCACCCGCAGGACGCTCCAGCGAACGCCGCTCCACAACTCCGCGAGAGGAACCGAACGCCCGGAACGCCGGAACGTGCTGCCGACCGCGATGCACCGCTTAGCCGCCGGGCAGCTGACTGCGCTGAAGAGAGCCTCGGCGGACCGGCCGGCGTTCGGGCTGGCCTGGCGGAGCCACCTGGCGGTCTCGTGCCGCACGGCCGCGAGCCTGTGCGGCCCCTGCCGCGTCTGGTTGTCGCCGACAGTGACGCAGTTGCGCGGCACTCGGTGCGGCCATGTCGCGTGTGCCGGGACAAGGGCCGGGTGGCCGTTGACCAGCATTCCCCGAACCAAGCCGTCCAGGCCGTTCGCCGCGGCCCACGAGGTGTCCGAGCAGGACACCGCGAGCAAGGTCCCGCCTGGCGGAGCCAGCACCTTCAACGACGAGCGATCGCTGTGCAGGCGATGGTGCTTAGGGCGGCCATGGGCGTAAGCGGCGAGCGCGGCGGTCAGCCCGCTCGCGGACGCGGGCACCGCCAGGCCCACCGCGATGATCAGCGCCACCGATCGCGTCAGGTGGGCACCCGGCCGCGCTCCGCGGAAACGGCCGGTGCCATCGGCCCGGCCAGTCCCGTCGAGGCGACGTGTTTCATCGAGGCGGCGCCGAGTTAGCGCGCCCCTGGCCATCACGGCCCCCTCCCGCGCCCGATAACAGACAATTCCCGCCTAGCAGGCCCACGATAAAGGCCCACCACACGGATAGGCAACATAGATGAACCCGGCGCTACCGGAACTTAATCGGAACGTAAACTCCCGCTCAGTTTCCGCCACGGAGCGCGGCTTCTGCTTCTTTGCGAATATCAGCCTGCCACGTAACCGGGGTTTATGGGGGTGACATACGCGGCGGTTTTCCGTCCCCGAACGCCCAGCCCTCGACCCAGCCTTGCTTCGGGTGGTAACTGCCGGCGCCGAGGCTGCTGTACATCCACTTGCCGTGCGGCTTGGCGTGCCAGTAGGACCAGTACGCCGACGCCGGGGCCCCGTTGCACTTCTTGGGCTTGTGGTCGATCGTGCAGATAAAGCCAGGGAACCGGGGCACGAACGTATACGTGAAGCCGGCGCCGCTCAGCGCCTTGAGCCCGGTAGACGGATGTCCAGGGTCGCAGCCCACCTTGATGCTGCCGTGCAACTTGGTGAAGTCGACGACGAC
>JASHXW010000240.1 GCA_030043395.1 Streptosporangiaceae bacterium | reverse complement strand
TCGTCGCCGGACAGGTCGGCCATGATGCGCAGCTCGATCTGGCTGTAGTCGGCGGTCAGCAGGCATTCATAGCCGGACCCGACCACGAATCCCTGCCTGATCCGGCGGCCTTCCTCGGTCCGGATCGGGATGTTCTGCAGGTTCGGGTCGGTCGATGACAGGCGCCCGGTAGCCGCGATCATCTGGTTGTAGGTCGTGTGGATCCGGCCGTCATGGCCGGCCATCGGGATCAATGAGTCCACGATGCTCTTCAGCTTGGCCACGTCCCTGTGCCGCAGCAGGTGCTCGAGCACCGGGTGGCCGGTCTGGGCGAGCAGGCCGGTCAGCGCCTCGCTGTCGGTCGTGTAGCCGGTCTTGATCCGCTTGGTCTTCGGCAGGCCGAGCTCGGTGAAGAGCACCTCCTGCAGCTGCTTGGGCGAGCCGAGGTTGAACTCGTGCCCTGTCGCCGCGAACGCACCCTGCTCGGCTGCCTTGACCTCACCGCCCAGGCTCGCTGACATCTCGGCGAAATGCGTGACGTCAGCGCCGATCCCCGCGCGCTCCATCTGCGCCAGGACGCTGACGAGTGGCAGCTCGACATCGGCAAGCAACCTGGTCGCGCCCCGCCTCGCCAGGTCGGCGTCGAGCGCGTCTGCCAGCTCCGCGGTCGCCAGCGCGCGCTGCGCCAGCGCCAGCGCGACCTCGCCCTGGCCCGGCATGTCCAGCGTGAGCTGGCCGGAGGCCGTGGTCGCCTCGCTGCTCAGCTCGCGCCTGGTGTAGCGCAGGGCCAGGTCAGCCAGGTCGAAGGAGCGCTGGCCGGGCAGGGCCAGGTAGGCGGCGAGAGCGGTGTCGCTAGTCAGGCCGCGCAGGGTCAGTCCCCTGGCTGCCAGGGCGTGCATGGGTCCCTTCGCATCGTGCAGCGCCTTGGATATGGACTCATCGGCCAGCCAGTCGGCCAGGGCCTGCTCGTCTTGCGGCGAGAGCGTCACCGGGTCGATGTAAGCAGCAGGGTGGCTGACTGGCTGCTCGGCAGCGGCCGCGCCGTCCTCGGCTCTGCCCGCCTCGCCGTCGCTGGCTGCTTGCGGCGGTGACGGCACCGGTGCCAGGGCCAGCCCGTCGACGTCGCCGGTGCCCCGGCCCCATACCCCGCTGACGGCCAGCCCCGTCCTGCCCGCCTGCGCGAACCTGGCCAGCCAGCCCGCGACCTCACCGGGGCCAAGGGTGGTGACGCTGACGTCGAACCCGGCGGCGGCGTCCGCCGATGGAGCAGCTGACGGCTGCGCGATGATGCCGTTCGGCAGCGTGGCGTACAGCCGGTCACGCAGCACGCGGAACTGCAGCGTGTCGAAGAGCTGGTGGATCTGCTCGCGGTCCCAGGGGACGGGCGCTAGGTCGGCTGGTCCGACGTCGAGGGGAACGGTCCTGCTCAGCTCGGTCAGCTGCCGGTTCCGCAGGACGCTGCCGAGGTTCTCCCGCAGGTTGTCGCCAGCCCGGCCCTTGACTTGGTCCACCTTGTCGACCAGCGCGTCTAGCGAGCCGAACTCCGAGACCCACTTGGCCGCCGTCTTCTCTCCCACGCCCGGTATGCCCGGCAGGTTGTCGCTCGGGTCACCGCGCAGGGCGGCGAAGTCCGGGTACTGCGCGGCGGTCAGGCCGTACTTCTCGATCACGGCTTCTGGCGTGAACCTGGTCATGTCGCTGATGCCGCGCCTGGTCATCAGGACCGTGACATCGTCGTTGACAAGCTGCAGCGCATCCCGGTCCCCGGTGACGATCAGCGAGCGCATGCCGGCGTCCGCCGCCTGGGTGGCCAGCGTCGCGATGATGTCGTCGGCCTCGAATCCGGCCAGCGACAGGCGCGCGATCCCCAGAGCATCGAGAACTTCGAAGATCAGGCTGAGCTGTCCCTTGAAGTCGTGCGGCGTTTCCTTGCGGGTCGCCTTGTACTCGACGTACTGCTCGTGCCTGAAGGTCGGCTCGCTGCGGTCGAACGCCACCACGATGTGGGTTGGCTGCTCGTCCCGCAGCACGTTGATCAGCATCGCGGTGAAGCCGTAGACCGCGTTCGTCGGCTGGCCGGTCGTGGTGGAGAAGTTCTCCGGCGGGAGCGCGAAGAAGGCGCGGTAGGCGAGCGAGTGCCCGTCGAGCAGGAGCAGGAGATCGCGGCCGGCGGCGCCGGCCGGGCTGGCCGCAGACGGGGCGGGGTTACTTGCAGGCACCCCGCAATCCTAGGCTTCCTCATGCGCCAGGCAGGTGCGAGCGCCGAACTCGGAGGTGGCAGTGCCGGACAAAGCGAAGCAACCAGATCTCAGCGATCTGAGCAGGCTGATTCCGGCGCAGACGCTCGCGCACCGGATGGGCATCAAGATCACCGAGGCTTCCGCGGCCCGGGTGGTCGGCACCATGCCGGTGGCCGGCAACACCCAGCCATACGGCCTGCTGCACGGCGGCGCGTCCTGCGTGCTGGCCGAGACCCTCGGCTCGACCGGTGCCGCGCTGCATGCCGGCCTTGACCGGATCACCGTCGGCATCGAGATCAACGCGACGCACCACAGGTCGGCGAGGACGGGCGATGTCACCGGCGTGGCCACGCGGATCTACGGCGGCCGGACGCTCGCCACGTACGAGATCGTCATATCTGACGATCGCGGCCACCGGGTCTGCACTGCCCGGCTGAGCTGCCTGATGCGCGATGCCGTGCCCGGCGCCGACGCCCTACCGGATGTTTTTCCCATACCGGCCAGCTAACGGCATGACCAGGCGCGGGAGGGGTCGCTATCGCTACGGTGGGGACCGGAACACGCGACGCCGAGTAGACAACGTGCCGGCCGATGGCCGGAGCGGCACCAAAGGATGCTGCGAGTTCCGGTCTGTCGCCGCAGGTCGCGGCGCACGGGTGCTATCGGGCGGGAGTCGGGTCGGCGGGGGTGACTGACCCGGCCCCGCTCGCTGGCGTCCAGGCCGAATGCGCGCCAGCCCGGGCCCGCTAGCCGGCCGCCCCAGTCGGCAGCGCACCAACCGGCCAGGGCTCTAACCCCTGGCTGTCTGGCTATCCGTGGCTGACTCGCCCGTGGCGGGCTCGGTGCCCGGTGACGCGTCGCCCGCAGGACTCTCGGCGGCCGCAGCGGACCCGCCCTGGCCGGGGGGGCCTGGCTGGCCGGCCTGGTTGCCCGCAGTGCCCTGTTCGCTCAGGATCTCCTCCGCAAGCGCCCGCATGGTCATGCGCCGGTCCATCGACGTCTTCTGGATCCACCGGAACGCTTCTGGCTCGGTCATCCCCCGGTTGGCCTGGAGCATGCCCTTCGCCCGGTCGAGCAGCTTGCGCATGGCAAGCCGGTCCCGAAGGTCCCCGATCTCGGACTGCAGGGCATCGAC
>JASHXW010000239.1 GCA_030043395.1 Streptosporangiaceae bacterium | reverse complement strand
AACTCGGGCCGGTGAGCGACCCGCACGCGGTGCCCGCCGCCGTGCTCGCGGCCGTCGGCGGCGCCGAGCGGCCCGGGCTGCCGGTCACGGCGGACCAGGTCGCCGGGACACTGCCGGACGGGCCGGCCCTGCTCGTGATCGACAACTGCGAGCACGTGGTCGACGCGGCGAGCGAGCTGGTCGCCGCCTTGCTCCAGACTCCTTCGATCACCGTCCTGACCACGACCCGCGAGCCGCTCGCGATTCCCGGTGAGATCGTGTGGCCGGTTCCGCCGCTGGCGGTGCCCGACGCCAGCGCGGCCCTCTCGGCTGAAGCAGTCGCCGACACGCACAGCGTCCAGCTGTTCATCGAGCGCGCATCGCGGGTGCGGCCCGGCTTCACGCTCACCGACGACGCGGCGGACGCGGTTGCCCGGATCTGTCGCCGGCTGGAAGGCATACCCCTGGCGATCGAGCTGACGGCGGCGCGGGTGCGGTCGTTGCAGGTTCATGATCTGGCTGAGGAACTCGAGGCACATCTCTCGCTCGAAGCGGCGCGCAGCCGGGGCGTCCCTGAGCGACAAGCCACCCTGTCAGCCTCTATCGACTGGAGCTATCAGCTACTCACGGAAATCGAGCAGGCCGCTTTCCGCTGCCTGGCGTGTTTCGCCGGGCCGTTCCCCCTCGACGCGGCAACGGCGGTCTGCGCGCAGGTCACGCGAACTAGCCAGCGGGAGGTGGCCGAGGCCTTCGGCAGGCTCTTGGACAAGTCGCTCGTGTCGGCGGCGGGGAGCAGGTATCGCCTGATGGAGAGCATCCAGACCTATGCGACCGAGGCAGCCGCGAAGGCGTCGGAACTGCCCTTGATCAACGACGCCCACGCCGGCTATTACGCCGGGTGGCTTGCGTCGATCGGCGCAGCCGAGCCGACCGACGAGGTGCTGGAACTCGTCGCCGACGATTACCCCAACGTCCGGTCGGCGCTGGTCTGGTCGATCGATACTGGCTCGCCACGATCTGCTGACCTGGTTGCAGCGCTGGGCCAGTCCTGGCATCTGCTCAGCCTGTTCACCGACTCCATCGAGCTCGGCGATGCAGCCCTCGCCCTAGTCGCCGAGTCTGACCTGGGTAAGTGGTCCAGAGCGGTCGCAGCACTCAGCATGACCCGGCTGCTCGCCGGCGATGTACCATTCGTCGCCGGTGCGATCACCAGGGCGGCGTCCATTGCCGCCGACCGCGCTGACACCTATGGCGAGGGATGGTGCAAGCTCGTACTTGGCAACCTGCCACCCCGCAATCCGGACTGGTTTACTGCGGCCTACGAACTGGGCAGCGCTGCACATTCGCCGTCACTGGCCGCGATTGCCGCCGCGCACGTGGCCGTCGGGGGCACCGAGGCAGCCGCTGACGACTGGCTGTCCCGGATCGATGCGCTCGCCCCGAACATCCGCACCGTCTCGGTACACGCAACTTGCGATGTCGCTCGTGCTGACGCGCTCATCGAGGGAGGGCGGCTAGACGCCGCCCTGGACCTGGCCACGGCCGTCACCATGAACCCGCGAGTCATGCCCTCGCTGCGCATACTCGGTCTCGGCCGAATCGTCAATGTCGCCTTCCAGCGCCGTGACCAGGATCTCGCGGCGCTCGCAAGCGCACTGATGGCCGACCTGGCCCGCGCATGGCCGTCAGGCGGGCTACTGCGGTTCAATCTGCAGAACCTCCGGCTGGCCTTGCTGCGCGGAGAGCGCCCGTCCAGCTCCGAGTTGCTCGGCTGGGCTCCCGCGCTAGCGTTCCAGCCTGGCGGGATGCGCACGATCTGCCGCAACGCCATTGACCGGGGCGAGCGCATCGATCCGGCCGAAGTTGCCGGGTACAAGTCGCCCCCAGGCAGCGGGACGCTGCTCGGCGCGAGCGTATCCGCAGTTCAAGGGGCCCGGGCCAGCGTCGACGGCGACGACGAGCAAGCCGTCGTGCACTGGACGGCCGCGCTTCAGGCCGCCGTTGACCGCGATTACCTGCTTCTCGCCTGCGACGCGCTCGAAGCGTTCGCCGCAATCACCATCAGACGGCACTCCTGGAACACCGCTGCCCGCCTGCTAGCCTCCGCCGAAGGCTTGCGCCGCAAGATCAGCTACCTGTTCCGGTTCGACTTCGAGCAAGCCAGTGTCGACCAGGCTCGTGCTGCCGTCGCAACGCGCGCCGAAGCGGAGCCGACTATTCACTCGACGTCATCAGCAGCATCGGACTGGCGAGTGACGGCCGGTCTCGTGCTCAGCGCATAAGCCTGGCGGGCGACCGGGCCGAGTCAGAATTCACGTAACACGTCGACGCGGCTGGACAGCCGCATGCCGAACCAGCTTGGTGGCTCTAGTGTTTCACCGTCAGTTTCATCGTCACCGCGAAGACGCCTGCGGCGGTCTTCGTAGTCGGGGCTGCGTTACTACTCACGTTGCACTTGCCGTTGCTGAGCTTGGGCAGGTTCCCGGAGAACACCACCGCAGCCTGGCCGGACCCGGTCGCTCCGGCGAACTTGCCCGTGCTCTGGGCGCCGTCCACTGTCAGCGGCACTCGCGTCGTGTACGCGAACTTGCATGTCGATGGATCCTTGAGCGCGCCCGATGTCTTGCCGGGGCTGGTCAGCCTCAGGGTTAGGTTTCCCTGCCCGGTCTTGAAGGTGTGCGCAGCGCCCTTCTTGGGCGTTCCGCCGAGAGAGGTCGTGGCTGTGGTGGTGACCGGCCCGGTGAGCTTCAGGTGGAACACAGGGCTCGAGGCCAGCGCGGCTGCGCCGGTGACCTTCCCGTACACGATCTCTGTGCCGGTCTTGTGCGTCGATGAGCTGCTCGGGGTGGTGGTGGACGAACAGGCGCCCAGCCCTGCGGCTAGCGCAGCCGTGCTGATAAGAGCTGCCAGGGTCTTCATGACTCCCCCTCGTGTCAGTCCGAGCCCGCCTGCTCCCCTTACCCGAGGCGGCCAGGCGTTACGCTTCCCGTGCCCGGTGCATACCTGGCATTGACCTACCCTGACCTGCGGTTTCAGTCTGGAGCTGTCACCAAGTTGCTCAACCCGGCCGCGTGGCGGAGCGTGGCTGGCAGCACGGCCCGGACCGTACGGCCCTCCAGCCGTCGCGCCCGGACCAGGAACGTCCTGCTGAGACCGACGCCGATGCGTCGCTCCCGGATGGTCACCCAGCCGCTGCCAGCTTGCACCTGGAGCAACACGAAATTCCGCGGCTGGGCGTAGGGCGAGCTGACGACCAGAGCATCTACGCGCCCGTGCGGCCCTGTTGTGAGCTGCAGCGTCACAGCGGGCACGACTGTGACGATCACCCTTCCGCTAATGCCGCCCTTGGCATCGGTGAACCTGAAGACGGCGTTCGTGGCCAGGTCGCTGACGTCCACGACCGCGTCGCCCGCCGCTGATGTCACGGCAGAGCCAACCGGACGCCAGCGTGGCCGGGCCACGGTCCGCTCGAGAAGCGTCAGCGTGGCATTGGCCACTGGCTTGCCGCCCTGCGTGGCCTGGCCCGTCAGCACCGCCGTGGCACCGGCGGCGATCTGGGTGGAGGCCGCGCTGATCGCGAGCTGTTCAGTGCCAGGGGCTCCTGAGGAGGTGGCGGACGGACTCGGACTCGGGCTCGCCGACGCTGACCGCTTCGCCGGCGCGGACTGAGACCCGCTGCTTGGTCGCGGCGTGGCCGGACTTGAGGAAGGGTGGCCAGTTCCGGTCGCCCGCGGGTGTCGGGAGGCCCCGTGCGAGCTTGATCCGCCGGGCACCGTCGCTGACTGAGAGGACTGGCGTGAATCGGGGACGCCAGCGAAGCCGAGTATCTCGTGCGCGAAGTGCTGCACCGGTGGCGGCAGCGCGGCGGCATACGCGGCGCTCACCGAGCCGATCACGGCAGCAGCGGCCGCGGCAGCGAGGCCGAGCCTGAGCCGCCGGGCTGGCGACCAGATCGAACCGCCGCGGCTCCTTCGCGGAAGCCGGCTGGTGGGCTGGCCATTGGCAGCCTGCCTGGCGTCTTGCGGACCGCCCTGCGCAGTGGCCACGGGCGGAGCGGCCGGGAGCGGCGCCGTGTTGTAGTTGCCGCGGAACATGCTCAGCGCTGCTTGCTCGCCCGCTAGCTCGCCAGAGGCCGGCTCGGCGGTCAGCGCTCCTAGCAGCGCGCTGATCGCGGGGTCTGAGGTGAACTTCTCAGGCAGGTCGCCGCTCACTGGTCCACCTCCCCGGTAGTCCGCATGCTGCCCGTGGACACGTGATCCGGACCGGCGAACCGGACGCCTCCGGCCAGGGCCCGCACCGCCGGATCGGCAGCCAGCGTCTTGAGCCCCCGGTGCAGCGCGACGCGCACGGATCCGGTCGACTTGCCGAGAATTCGCGCCACGTCCGCTGTCTCGAGGCCGGCGATGACGCGCAAGGCGACCGCTTCGGCCTGCTCCTTGGAGAGCTGGCTGAGCAGGGCGATGGCCGCTCGGGTCGAGATGCCCTCGATCACCCGGCCTTCGACATGCTCCTCATCAGGCAGCGCGTCCAGGTCGGGGCTCATCGGGCTGGCCGGGCGGCGGGAACTCGCCCTGGCCGCGTCGATGGCGCGGTGCCTGCCGATCGTGAACAGCCAGCCGCGGAAGTCGGACTCGCCGCCGCTGAAGCTGTGCAGGTCCCTGACCACCTGCAGCCAGGTCTCGCTGGCCACGTCGTCTGGATCGGCGCAGCCAAGAACCCGCAGGTAGCGCAGCAGCCTCGGCTGGAGGTTGCGCCACAGCCGCAGAAAGCCGGCCTCGTCACCCGACCTTGCCAGGGCCAGCGCCTCGTGCAGGTCACCGGTATTGCTCACCATCGCGTCAGCAAGGTTCCCACATCGGCGGACGGCATCGGATCTGATTGCAAATCCGAACTTTCCGCCCGCCGACGCGAGAGCCTGGTCCTGACTCAGCTCGCGGCAGTGATCGTGATCGGGGCGCTCACGGCCGGCTTGAAGTTCAGGCTGCCCCGGTACAGCAGCCTGAAGTTAGTGGTCCTGCGCTCGACCACCCGGAACCGCACCCAGCCATGCAGGCGCGTGAGCTTGGCCCGTACCGGGAACCAGTGGCCGTTCGGGCGCTGCCGCTCGACCCAGACCGCCTTGAGGCGCAGCGGCGAGTTGCCGGAGGTCAGCTGCCCGCTGATCTTGGCGAAGGTCAGGTGGTGCACGCCCACGGGGGTATTGGCCGTGATCGACAACGCGGTCGGGACCCGGCCCGAGGGGTGCGTCGTTGCCGCGTCAGCGACGCCAGTCGCCGTCGCCGCCCCGGCGGTCGCGATCGCAGTCGCAGCTACCGCGACGGCGAGCTTGGCCTTGACAGATGTGAGCATCTGCGCTCCTTTGTTTCGGGCCTCGGGAGTGAGGCCGCTGACAACACCGACTACAGCGACGGACGTCCGCCGGGCGTTACTGCGGCCTCTGCGGCGACCATGCCAGCCAGGTCACTCGCAAGCCGCATCCATTCGCTCACGCCGGGTAGTGTCGGGTTCCATGTCTGAAAGCAGCCTCGCTCTCGCTGGCCGGTACCGGCTGGACAGCCGCATCGCCAGCGGCGCTGTCGGCGAGGTCTGGCGAGGCGAGGACCTGGTTCTGAGGCGGCCCATCGCCGTGAAGCGGCTGCGCCCCGAATACGCCGCTGGCCGGCTCCCAGTCGCTGACCTACGCGAACCCAGGGCGGCGGCAACTAGCCGCGCTCACCTCGCCGCGTGCCGTATCCGCGCCGATGCGCCTCGGCGGCTACCTCGTCGAGCTCGGCCGCCGACAGGACAACGGGATCGCCGTACGACTGCGCCAGCCGGTAAACCCTTGCCAGCCATTCGAGCAGCAGCGCCCG
>JASHXW010000238.1 GCA_030043395.1 Streptosporangiaceae bacterium | reverse complement strand
TCGCCTCCAGGCAGGATTGACCTCGCGGGATTCACCAGCTGTTACCGAGCCAGTTCACCAGTCGATGCCGAACGAGATTCACTGGTCGATGCCGGGCAGGCCTGCCCCTGCCCGCGCGTGCAGCCACGCGGCTGCCGGGTCGAGCGCCCCGGAGATGCCCGCCGGGCCCGAGCCGTTGCGCTGATCGCCATGGTGGTTATTCCTTGGGGCCGGCAGGATCGCCCACACCGTGAGGCCGATCCCCTCATGCCGCACCCCCCAGGTCTGTGCCAGGTGCTCCACGATGCTGAGCCCGCGGCCGCTCACCGACGATGGCGATGGGTGCCCGGCGTGCGGCATGGTCGCGCTGCCGCCGTCGCTTACGGCGACCTCGACGGTGGTGCCGTTGACCGTCCACGCAATCTGAAGCTGCTCGCCGGGCAGCGGGTAGGCGTGCAAGATGGCGTTGCTCAGCAGTTCGCTGATGACCAGCGCGGCGTCGCTCACGGCATAATCAAAGATGCCCGCAGCTTTGAGCTCCTCGGACAGAACCCGGCGCGCCAGAGCCACGCTGGCGGGAGCGCAAGGTAGGTGGACGACTCTCGACGCACCCACCTCCCTGTCCTTTCGCGCCGGAACCGTGACGCCCTCTTGACGCCACGCCACCTGAGCCACGGCACTTTGACGCGAGGGCTTCCTTGCACCGCTGAGCGGACATGCCCGAACCAGAAGGCCGGGAAACCAGGTAAGGCGTGAGCTGGACGTCACAGTTACGCAACAGTCGACCCTGCACTAGTGGGCTTGAACTGCCTGCGCACCAAGCTATGCACGGGATTACGAACCCGTGCCCGGCTTTTGACCCTTCCGTTGCGTTACCAGATCGTTACATTCTTGCGCGGCGACTTGAGCGCCGCCTTGGCGTCAATCACGGCACGAGGACTTCCTGCGACTGCTTGGCCAGGACGGTGACAGGACGTGGCGTACTTCGCGATCCTGAAGCAGGACCCGGGGCATCCTCGGGTACAGTCGGCGCCGTGATAACCGCTCGATCAGGCAGCCGGCCATGCCCGGTCCTCGCCGCATGAGATCGGCCAGAGTCAGCTCGCCCGGCCAGCTGCTCGACACAGCGACGACCACATCCGCCGAGGAGAGCGACGAGGCTGTGGTCGAGCAATCCGACGGGTCACTGGCTGCGCTGGCGGCCGAGTACGGCCTGAAGCCAAGCGCGCAACGGCCGACGCTCGGGGTATACCTGCGCCAGCTCGCGCACCGGTGGAACTTCATCATGGGCTTCGCCACGGCGCGCAACATCGCGCTCTATACGGAGGCGAAGCTAGGCCAGCTCTGGCAGATCCTGGCGCCGCTGCTCAACGCCGGCGTCTACTTCCTGATCTTCGGCCTGATCATCAAGGTCAGCCGCGGCATACCGGACTACCTGGCGTTCCTGGTCACCGGTGTCTTCGTCTTCAGCTTCACGCAGCGGACATTCATCTCCAGCTCCAAGGTGATCACCGACAGCCTGCCGCTGATCAGGGCGCTGCAGTTCCCGCGCGCCTCGCTGCCGCTCGCCTACGTGATGATCGAGCTGCAGCAGATGGCCATGTCGATGGTCGTGCTGGTCGTCATCGTCCTGGCGACCGGCGCGCCGCTGAGCTGGTACTGGCTCCTGACGATCCCGGCCGTTCTCCTGCTGACGATGTTCAACGCCGGGATCGCGCTCTTCGCCGCGCGCATCGGGGCGCGGGTCAACGACTTCGCCCAGCTGCTTCCGTTCCTGATGCGGACCTGGCTCTATCTCTCGGGTGTCCTGTACAGCATCCAGCAGCTGGTCGCCGAGCACAGCCAGCACTTCGGCTGGGCGACGACGCTGCTGCAGGTCAACCCGGCCGCGGTCTACATCACCCTGGTGCGTAACTCACTGCTGGCCTCGCAGCGCGAGTCCGCCTTTGGCTATAAGCCTTACAACGCGCAGAAGTGCATGGTCTGGAAGAACCTGGCGACTGGCGTGACTCCTGCGCCGTCGCACTACACCTACACAACTGCGGCCGGGTACGCGCGTGCCGAGAAGGTCTACAAGGTCCAGGAGATGTACAGCGCCTACTGTCACCCGACGTTCATCTCCAGCCACTTGTGGCAGTTCGCGATCGGCTGGGGAGTCGTCGCCCTGCTGCTCGGCTTCTGGTACTTCTGGCGGAAGGAGGTGTTCTACGGCCGTGGCTGAGCCCACCGTCATCGTCGATGGCCTGCACATCGTCTACCGCGTCTACGGCGCAGGCGGCGACCGCGGCACGGCCGCAACAGCCCTGTTCCGCATCATCGGCCGGAAGACGCGCCCTGCCATCCGCGAGGTACACGCCATCCGCGGGATGTCGTTCGTCGCCTACCGCGGAGACGCGATCGGCATCATCGGCCGCAACGGCTCAGGCAAGTCGACGCTCCTGCGCGCCATCGCCGGGCTGCTGCCGCCTGAGCGCGGCTCGGTCTTCACCACCTGCGAAGCCTCGCTGCTGGGCGTCAACGCCGCCCTCCTGGAAGACCTGACCGGAGAGCGCAACGTCGTACTCGGCTGCCTGGCGATGGGGATGACCAGGAAGGAAATAAAGGCCAAGTACGCGCAGATCGTGGACTTCTCCGGAGTAGGCGACTTCATCAACCTGCCGATGAAGACCTACTCATCGGGCATGGGCTCGAGGCTGCGCTTCGCGATCGCGGCCGCCAAGAGCCACGAGATCCTGCTCAT
>JASHXW010000237.1 GCA_030043395.1 Streptosporangiaceae bacterium | reverse complement strand
ACATGATCATCGTCGTCGGCCCCGGGCATGGCGGCCCGGCGACGCTCGCCTGCACCTGGCTGGACGGCAGCTACTCGCAGGTCTACCCGAGCGTGTCGCAGGACGAGGCCGGCCTGGCCCGGCTGATGCGGCAGTTCTCGTTTCCGGGCGGCGTCCCGAGCCATAACGCGGCCGAGACGCCGGGCTCCATCAGCGAGGGCGGCGAGCTCGGCTACTCGCTCTCGCATGCCTACGGCGCGGCGTTCGACAACCCGGACCTGATCGCCGTCTGCGTCGTCGGGGATGGCGAGGCGGAAACCGGCCCGCTCGCGACGAGCTGGCATTCCGACAAGTTCCTCGACCCGGCACGTGACGGTGCCGTGCTGCCGATCCTGCACCTGAACGGCTACAAGATCGACAATCCGGCGGTGCTGGCCAGGATCGGCCATGACGAGCTCGACGAGCTGCTGCGCGGCTACGGCTATGAGCCGGTCTACGTGTCCGGGGATGACCCGCCGGTCATGCACGAGCTGATGGCCGCTGCCCTGGACCAGGCGATTGCCAGGATCGGGGAGATCTGGGCGGCCGCCAGGACCGAGGCGGCCAGCCAAGGCGACATGCCGGGCCGTCCTACCTGGCCGATGATCGTGCTGCGCAGCCCTAAAGGCTGGACCGGGCCGGCGCAGGTGGACGGCCTGCCGGTGGAGGGAACCTGGCGTGCCCACCAGGTTCCGCTCGGCCAGGTCAGGGAGAACCCTGCCCACCTGCGCCAGCTCGAGCAGTGGCTGCTCTCCTATGTCCCGTCCGAGCTCTTCGACGACGCGGGCCGGCCGAAGCCTGAGCTGCTGGGCCTGGTTCCCGCTGGCGACCGCCGGCTTGGCAGCAACCCGCACGCCAACGGCGGGCTGCTACTGCGCGACCTGGACCTGCCTGACCCGCGCGAGCACGGCGTCGCAGTGCCATCGCCTGGCGCTACGGACGCCGAGGCGACCAGAGTGCTCGGCGAGATGCTGGCCGACGTCATGCGCCGGAACCTGGACACCGCCAACTTCCGGCTGGTCGGGCCGGACGAGACCGCGTCGAACCGGCTGTACGCGGCGATCGCGGTGACCGGCAAGACGTGGGACGCGCAAGTCCTTCCGGTCGACGTGGAGCTGGCGCCGGACGGGCGGGTCATGGAGATCTTGTCCGAGCACACCTGCCAGGGCTGGCTCGAGGGCTACCTGCTGACCGGGCGGCACGGGCTCTTCTCCTGCTACGAGGCATTCGTCCACCTGGTCGACTCCATGGTGAACCAGCACATCAAGTGGCTCAAGGTCAGCCGCAAGCTGCCCTGGCGCCGGCCGATCGCGTCGCTGAACTACCTGATCACCTCGCACGTCTGGCGGCAGGATCACAACGGCTTCTCGCATCAGGATCCCGGATTCATCGACCACGTGGTCAACAAGAAGGCCGAGGTGATCAGGGTCTACCTGCCGCCCGACGCCAACTGCCTGCTCAGCGTCGCCGACCACTGCCTGCGCAGCCGCGACTACGTCAACGTCATCGTCGCCGGCAAGAACGCGCAGCCGCAGTGGCTGGACATCGACACCGCCATGCTGCACTGCGCCAGGGGCGCGGGCATCTGGGAGTGGGCCGGCAACACGGGCGACGGCTCCGAGCCAGACGTGGTGCTCGCGTGCGCCGGGGACGTGCCAACCATCGAGGTGCTCGCCGCGGCGTGCATCGTGCGCCAGAACATCCCCGACCTTGGGGTCCGCGTCGTCAACGTGGTCGACCTGATGCGGCTGCAACCCCCGTCCGAGCATCCGCACGGCATGAGCGACGCCGAGTTCGACGCCCTGTTCACCCCGGACAAGCCGGTGATCTTCGCTTACCACGGATACCCGGCGCTGATCCACCGGCTGACGTACCGCCGCACCGGGCACGACAACATGCACGTGCGCGGCTACAAGGAGGAAGGCACCACCACGACGCCGTTCGACATGCTCGTACTGAACGACATGGACAGGTTCCACCTCGTCATGGACGTGATCGACCGGGTTCCCGGCCTCGGCCCGCGCGCCGCCGACTTGCGCCAGCAGATGACCGACTCGCGGACGAGGCACCGAGAGTGGATCAGCGTGCACGGCGAGGACATGCCCGAGATCACGCAGTGGCGCTGGCCTGGCGAACGCATCGCGGCGCCGGATGCGGAGCCCGCCGGGCCGGACAGGCAGTCCTATGGCGTCCCGCGCGGCGTGGGCGGCCGGGCGCTGCGAGTACCCCGGCTGTGACCGAATCAGGCGCCCCGCGTGTGCTCGTCGTCAACGCGGGATCGAGCAGCCTGAAGCTCTCCGTCGTCGGGACAGACGGTTCGGTGAGCGACCAGTGCGAGATCGACTCCTGGGACGGCACCCCGGACGCGCCCGCGCTTACGTCCTACTTCGGCCAGCTGGCTACCCCGGACGCGATCGGGCACCGGGTCGTGCACGGCGGCGCCATCTTCACCGCGCCCGCGCTGATCGACGACGGCGTGCTCGGCCAGATCGACAGCCTGACCTCGCTCGCGCCGCTGCACCAGCCGCGCGCGCTGGCCGGCATCGCGGCCACGGCGGCTGCGTTCCCCGGCTTGCCGCAGGTCGCGTGCTTCGACACCGCGTTCCACGCGACGCTGCCGGCGGCGGCATCCGCTTACGCGCTGCCTGGCGCCTGGCGGGACAGGTTCGGCCTGCGGAAATTCGGCTTCCACGGGCTCTCGCACAGTTACGCGTCGCGCCGTGCCGCAGAACTGACTCACAACGCCGATCGCGAACAATTCCGGGTGGTGACATGTCACCTCGGCGCCGGATCGTCGCTCGCGGCGGTGCAAGGCGGCCGCAGCGTGGAGACGACGATGGGCTTCACGCCCGTGGACGGCCTGGTGATGGCAACCAGGTCCGGGTCAGTCGATCCCGGCTTGCTGACCTGGCTGGCGAGCGATGGCCGCGTTCCGCTTGCCGAGCTGGCGGACGCGCTCGAGCACAGGTCCGGCTTGGCCGGGCTGGCCGGCGGCACTGGCGACATGAGGCAGGTCGAATCCGCCGCCCGCGGCGGTGACCAGCGAGCGGTGCTCGCGCTGGAGGTCCACGCCCACCGGCTGGTCGCCGCGATCGCGTCGATGGCCGCGGCGATGAACGGCCTCGACGCGCTTGCCTTCACCGGCGGGATCGGCGAGCACGATCCCCGTGTCAGGTCCGCCGCCGCCGCTGGCCTGGGCTTCATCGGCGTCACGATCGACTCGGGCGCCAACGAGTCGGCGCGCTCCGATGCCGATATCAGCGCGGCCGGGGCGATGGTGCGGACGCTGGTGCTGACCGCGCGCGAGGACATCGAGATAGCCAGGGGCGTCAGGCAGGCGCTGCACTCGGCGTCCGGCCGGCCAGGACGAGCCTGGTCAGTTCCCTGAGCTTCTCGGCCAGCGCCGCCTGGACCACCGCGGCCCGAAGCACGCCCACTCCATCTCCCAGTACGACATCCTGCGGCGGTTCATCAGCAGCCGGAGCAGGCCTATCAGCGCCAGCGTGATCACGGCGAGCGCCACCACGGTCGCGTACTCGGTGAGCACTGTCCTGAAGTCCACTTCGCCTGGCGTCATCGGCCCGTGGCCGGTTATCCGGCCGGCTTCCGTGACCCAGAGGTCGACCCGCGTACCCTGCGGGGTGCCCGCCCTGACCGGCACAAGCCCGGACCGCCGGGCACCAGACGGCGCCGTCCACCGCGCCGGTACCCAGTACCACGACAGCGACCCGTAGCCGTAGAACTGCGGTGCGGAGCGCCGCACCACCGCGGGCACCTCGCGCCAGGACGCGTCCTGGCGCACCTGGCCCATGCCAGCCGAGCCAGCCAGCCGCCCCGTCAGCGGGACAAGCAGCGGGGTGAGCACGAGGAAGGCGATCACGAGCGCGATCCGCGCGGCGATCTCGAACTTGTCCATCGGACGACGCAGGGGATTACCGTCCGCTCCGATCGACCTCACGATTCGCCGTCTGAGCGGGCGAGCAGTCATTACGTCCCGGTTCCGGCCCCCCGTCCGTCGCACAGGGGTCAGCATTCCCCACCTGCCGTTTCTCTCACCCACCCGCTCCGGGCGATGTTCGGCTCCGGCAAGTCGGACTTTTCGCCGGGACCTTCTGCTCTGCCGGGAAGTGCTCGCACGAGGCAGACTGATGGTGCGGGCGCAGGGCCGCGTCCGCGGACGGGCGAATGGGGGTCGCCTGGCCGCGAGCATGACGGGCGCTCGCCGGGAGGGAGGCGGCCGTGAACCGCAGCGGGCGGCCAGCCACTGGTCGTGGCTGGTGCCGGCGCTTCTGGCGCCTCCCTCTCTCCGCCGGGCACCCTGGCAGCACGGGATCGCTGACCCGCCCGCAGCGGCCTCGTTAGCCGGTCCGGCGGCCGCCCATCGTGGTAGCCTGCGCGGGTAGACGGGGGGTCCACGGTGTACGGGGGGTCGCGCACCGCTTGCCGGTGCTTGCACGGCACGATGCGTCGCGGTCAGCGCTGGCCGGCTTCATCTCACGGATGAGCCATGCGGCACTTCGCGGCCGACCGCCTTCCGCCGGGCCGACGCGCTGCCGATCCGCTCCGGCCGCGGCGCTACTTCCTCGGCGGGCTGGCGATCGGCGTCGTGGTGATGTCGGCGACCGGGCTGGCGGCAGCCGCGCTGATCCAGTCGCCGGCGCAGGTAGCGGCGAGGTCGGCAGCCCCGCCGCCGTCGGTCATCACCGCCGTCGCACGGTGGGAGGTGCTTCGGAACGCGATCACGACGCAGGGCATCGTGCGAGCGGCCAGGACGGTCCAGGTGACCGCGTCGGCTCCGTACTCAACGCTGACCGTAACAAAGATGCCGGTCAGGCTCGGCGACAAGGTCCGGCCAGGCCGGGTGATCACCGAGATCGACGGCCGCCCGGTCCTGCTCCTGCGCGGCAGGTTGCCGCCCTACCGCAACCTGCACGAGGGCGACAGCGGGCCCGACGTCAGCCAGCTGCAAGCCAATCTCGAGCATGCCGGATACGCCGACTTCGACGCTCCCGGCTACTTCGGCCCGAGCACCTCGCTTGCCCTGTACCTGTTCTACGCTCACCTCGGCTACCAGGCGCCGCGCTACCACCACCACAAGTTCGACGTCGGCGAGCCCGACGTCTACCTGCCGCGCAGCGAGGTCGTCTACATCCCGACCAATTCGGCGCTCGTGGCGGACGTCAGCGCTCGCGTCGGGTCGGTCGTGGCCAGCGGCACCCCGGTGCTCAGCCTGGCGACCGGCAATCCGTATGTCACCGGCACGCTTACCGCCCACCAGTCGTCGCAGGTTCGCAAGGGCAACCAGGCCGGCATCTCCTCCGCCAGCCCGGCGCTGACGGCGAGCGGCGTGGTGACCAGGGTCGGCGCGCTGCCAGGCACAACGGCCGGCGGTTACCCAGTCCGGGTGCGCAGCGAGCACCCGCTGCCGCAGCGCCTCATCGGCACCAGGGTCCGCTTGACGCTGTACTCCCCCGTGACCGCCGGACCTGTCCTCACCGTGCCCCTAGCCGCGGTCTTCGCCGGATCGCACCATCAGCCGACCTACGTCGTGCGAGTCTCGGCCCGGGGCCGGCGAACGCGAATCCCCATCTTCACCGGGCCGAGAGCCGACGGGCTGATTGCGGTCCAGTCGGTCAAGCCGGACGCGCTGCGGCCGGGCGATCGAGTGCTGATCGGGCACGGGCGATGACGCGGCTGATGACCAGGGAGCACACCACCGCGCCACTGGCGTCGTACGTCGTCGAGCTTCGGGGCGTCGGCGTCGGAGCGCGCTCCTCTGCGCGGCACCAGCGCTCCGACATTCCCGCCGTGTCACTCAGCCCGGTCGACCTCGTGGTCAGGCACGGTGAGCTGGTCATCCTGACCGGTCAGTCCCGCGCAGCACGGTCCACTTTGCTGAACGTGATCGGGCTGCTGATCCGGCCGACCACCGGGAGCTACCTGCTGCACGGGCAGGACACCGCCGCGCTCGGTGACCGGGACCGGTCAGCGCTGCGCGGCCGCGACATCGGCCTGGTGCTGCAGCCGCCGCACTTGCTGCCGGCCAGGTCGGTGCTTGAGAACGTCATGCTGCCGCTGATCTACGCCGGACTGGGCAGGCGCAGCCGCCGGAGCCTGGCCCTGGACTCCCTCGAGCGCGTCGGGCTCGGCGCCCGCGCCGACGTGCTGGCCAGCGACCTGCCCGCCGACGAGAGGCAGCGAGCCGGAATCGCCAGGGCGCTGGTGACAACGCCAAGCCTGCTGCTGTGCGACGAGCCGACCGCCGGGCTTGACCCAGGCCAGGCCACGCGCGTGCTCGGGCTGCTGGCGGACCTGCGGGCAGCGGGCCGGACCGTGCTGGTCTCCTCCTCCAGCCTGCTCCCGCCCGACCTGGGGGCCCGGCACCTCAGGATGGGGACTGGTCCAGCCAGCGGCCTCGGCTGGCAGGCTGGCGGCGACAAGCACGACCTCGCCCGGTGAGCCGGCCCCGAATCAGCCAGCCGACCAGGCTGCGCCCGCCTGACGCCATAGCCGAGGCGTTCACGGTGATCGCCGGCCGGCCTGCCCGGGCCATCGCCGCGAGCCTGGGCACGCTGCTCGCCGTTGCCTGGTTCGTCGCGGTGCCCGGCCTGGTCAGCACGGCGAACGCCCAGGTCGCGAACGCGTTCACGCAGCGGCTCCCGACGCAGGTGCTGGTCCGTCCCGCCCGGGCCGCCCCGCCGCCCGCCGCGTTCCCGTTCCCGGCCGATGTCAGCCGGCGGCTGGGCGCCCTGCACGGCGTCGTGGCAGCCGGCTCGTTCTGGCCGGTCAGGCTCGCCGCCCCGGTCGTGGTTTCGGCCAGGCCGCAGCGCCCTGGCCAGCCGGTCCCCCCGCGAGGAAGAGCCGGGCAGACAGTCATCGCAGCCTCGGGCGGCTTCCTTTCCGCCGCCGGCGTCACGCTGTCGCAAGGGCGCATGTTCGGCCACTGGGCGGTGACGCACTCCGCGCCCGTATGCCTGCTCGGCGCCGACGCGGCGCGGGCACTGGGCATCACCACTGTCGCCGGGCAGCCGGACGTCTTCATCAACAACGAGCCGTGCGCGGTCATCGGGATCTTCCGCCGGGCCATCCGCCGTCCGGCCCTGCTGCGGTCGGTCCTGATCCCGGCGACCACGGCCACAGCCCTTTTCGGCCCGCCTGACCAGCAGGCCGGCGCCCTGCCGGCTGTGCTCATCCAGACCAGGCCGGGCGCAGCCCCCGCGGTCGCACGGCAGGCCCGCTACGCGATCAGCCCGGCCACGCCCGGCCGGTACCGGGTCTTCGCGCGGGTCGCCCCGCAGCACCTGCGCGACCAGGTGGCCGGGACGCTTGGCGAGTTGCTCGGCATCGTGGGCTGGGTCAGCCTGGGCATCGGCATCGCGAGCATCGCCAACGTCACCTGGCTGTCCGTGCAGGACCGCGGATCGGAATACGCGCTGCGGCGCGCGCTCGGCGCCCGGCGCAGGCACGTCGCGCTGCACGTCATCTGGGAGTCCGCGATCCTGGGCTTGCTCGGCGGCCTGGCCGGGGCGAGCCTCGGCCTGGCCATCGTCGTCCTGGCCGGGCATGCGCGGCACTGGATGCCTGTCCTGGTGTCCTGGCCGGTGCTGGCCTCCCCCGCCGCCGGCGCGGCGGCCGGAGTACTGGCCGGCCTGGTGCCCGCGATCCGCGCCGCCCGG
>JASHXW010000003.1 GCA_030043395.1 Streptosporangiaceae bacterium | reverse complement strand
GGTCGGTTTCACGCGTCCGCTTGACCCGGTTCCCGTCGTGCTGATCGCCGACCTGATCACGGTCGGGCTCTACCTCTTCCGACGGCGGTTCCCTGGGGACTGGCGCGACCGCCTGGCCTGGTCGGAGGTACGCCTCAGCTGGCCGGGATGGCTGGCTGCACGGTCGGCGCTGCAAGCTGCATGGTCACGACTTGAGTCTGCCCTCAGCGCCCAGGAAGGCCGCGTGTTGCTCGGTGCGGCGTCAACCGTGGTGCTCGCGGTGCTCGGCGCCAACCGGCTGAACAATGGCGCCGGCGACCTGGTGAGCCTCGTAGCGCTGTGCGCGGGGGCCCTGACGCTGATCTTCCTGCTGCACTGGAGATACCAGCTCCGGGAGCTTGTCATCCAGGTAGTGGTGTACTTGCTGTCACTTGGCCTGCTGCTGATGACCTCACTGCGTGGCTGGTACGTGACAGGTCACGACATCCAGAATGAGTATCAGGTCTTTCAGCTGACCGAGGCCCACGGCCGCTGGGATATCGCGGCTCTCCACAACGCGTACAACGCCTGCCTGAGCATCACGATCCTGCCCACTGAGCTGGCGCAGATCCTCCGCGTCGATGACCCCTACATATACAAGGTATTCTTTCAGCTTATTTTCGCCGTCTGCCCGGTGCTGGTCTATGCCATATCCCGCCGTTACTGGCCAGTCCCGGTGGCCATCCTCGCCGCGATCTACTTCATCAGCTTCCCGACGTTCTTCACTGACATGCCCTTCATCAACCGCCAGGAAGTCGCGCTCTTGTTCGTGTGCGTGGGTGTCCTGGCGATCACCAGCAAGTCGTGGGACCTGAGGAAACGGCAACTGGTACTGATTGCCGCGTGTGTGGGCGTTGAGGTATCGCACTACTCGAGCATGTACATCTTCCTCGGCATCCTGATCGTCGCCTGGGCGATGCAGCGCATCATGCGCCTAGTCCCGTCGCGCTCGACCGGCGCTCATTCGTCCGCGCCCGCCTGGCGAGCGGAACGAGCAGTCACCGTCGCCCCGGTTCTCGTAGCCGTGGCGATCATGACGTTCGGATGGGGCTTCCTCGCGACCCGGTCGCCCGGAGCCGTCGTCAGCGATGTCGAGACGTCGATCTCCGGCATGCTCGGGCGCTCCGCCGCGGTGAGATCCGATAACGTCAGTTATCTCCCGCTATTCGGGCAATCGCCGACAGGTCAGCAGGTCCTGAACAGTTACAGCCGGGCGGTCGCCAAGATTCGCACTGACACTCCGCGTACGCGCTATGTCGAGCCGCTGTACAGCAGGAAGGTGACTGCGGTGGCGCAGCCGCTGCTTCCAGTCACTGGCACCGGCCACCTGTTGTCGGACATCGGCATACCAGTTGCCGGCCTGAACACCGCTGTACGGCTTATTGCCGCTGACGGGGAGCTAGTGTTCCTGGCCGTCGGCCTCATTGCCTTCCTGGTGGTCAGCCGGTATAGAAGGCAGGTCGGCTGGGAGTTTCTCTGCCTTGTGGTCGGCGGCATTGTCATGCTGGCGGTCGTGACGGTGCTACCGAACCTTTCCGTCGACTACAGCGTCCTGCGGGTCTTCCAGGAAGCGCTTATCTTGATGGCCCCGGTGATCGTCGCAGGCTCGATTGCCGTCCTCCGGCCGCTCGGCCAGGTCTGGGCAGCACGAGTAGCCGCCGGAGTCGCAGTGGCAATATTCATCTCCACGACTGGCCTGCTTCCGCAGCTGCTTGGCGGCGCTCCCGCTCAGCTGAACCTGAACAACAGGGGCTTGTACTACGACAGCTACTACGTGCACGCCCAGGAGGTGGCGGGCGTGCAGTGGCTCTCCAGGCAAAACGGGGTTCTGCCAGCCAATGTCCAGGCGACCCACTTCTCAAGCAGGTTCCTGTTCACCTCGCCATCAAATGTCGCAGGAAGCCAGTACATCGAGGACGCCTACCCGCAGCTGGTGCGCTCCTACGCCTGGGTCATCCTGGACTACTCGATAGTCCACACTGGCCTTGCGACTGCCTCCTACGACGGGGACGTGATTCCCTACAAGTACCCGGTAGGCATCCTGAGGAATAATAAGAACCTCGTTTACGATAATGGCGGCATGCAGATCTATAAATAGGCTCGTTGCATAACCGCCGAGGACGGTCCGAGCTCTGCGCTCGCGTTTCGCTGAGTTCGGTCTCATTTAGCGGGCTGGCCATGCGTTCGGCAGTGGAACGTAGCGCGTGATGCGGAAGCTGAGGACCAGACAGCTTCATTCGGCCTCGGGTAGGGTTGGCCCATGCATCAGCCCAAGGCGCGTTCGATCGTCATCTCCTCGGCTGCCGTGGTGCTGCTGGCATGCGCGCTGGGCATCGGCTGGCTCTCCCACAACCGGTCGGACCCCGGGGGCATCGGGCCGACGCACGCGATACGAACCGTCGCCAGGAGAACTGCGACGAAGGAGCGCTCGATTCCGATCGGGATTGCCGACCCGCAACTCATCACTGAGAGCGCCACGGTGCAGGCTGCTCAGCTTGCCAAGATGCGCTCCATCGGCATCAACTCGATCAGGTTCGACGCCAACTGGTCGTGGGTCCAGTTCGCCGGGCCAGATTCGTATGACTGGACGCAACTGGACCAGGAAGTCCACGCGGTCCGCGCGGCCGGGATGAGCATCGACATGACGATCGACGGCTGTCCGACCTGGGCGGCTCCGGCGGACGCGAAGCACGACGCCACTCCGCGGCCGGCCTCGGCTACGCAGTTCGCTGGCTGGGCGGCGGCTGTCGTGAAGCGATACGCGAAGGATGGCGTCAAGGACTTCGAGATATGGAACGAGCCCAACCTCAGTAAGTTCTTCCAGCCCAGGGCTGATCCGGCCTTCTACGTGAAGATGCTGGCTGACTCCTACCGCGCTATCAAGAAGATCGACCCTTCAGCCGTCGTGATTTCCGGCGGGCTGGCTCCGATACCGACAAGCGCTAAGAACCTCAGCATGCTCGCTTTCCTGAGCGACATGTACGCCGACGGCGCGAAGCCGTACATGAATGCGGTTGCCGTGCACCCGTACAGTTACCCGGCGCTACCTAGCACTTACGAGCCCTGGTCGGCCTGGTCACAGATGTCGCAGACCTCGCCATCCGTCCGAAGCATCATGGCGCATTACAAGGACTCGGGCATACCAGTGTGGATCACTGAGTTCGGCGCGGTTTCGAATGGCCCTAAGGGCGGTGCAGGCACGAACGGCGAGTCGGCCGAGCTATCTCAGGCGATCGCTATTGCCAGGTCGACATCGTGGATCCACGCCTTCTACATCTATACGTGGCAGGACGCGGGTGCCGACAAGAATAACCGCAACGACTGGTTCGGGCTGGTGACGAACACCGGTAAGCCCAAGCCGGCTTACTACGCGGTCGCCAAGGCGATCGCTGCGAAGTCCTAAGCCTGGCCGTCGAGCTCGGCGGGCTCGCCCGTCATGACCGCCGCGGTGGCTGGCCTCGGTGAATCAGCTGCCTGCTCGCCGCTGCTCACGCCAGCCGGGTGTGTCCTGGCCTTTCCCGCGCCTGGCCGGCGCAGAACGAGACTGAGAAAGAGGGCATCGAACCCGAGCCTGCTGCCCAGTGCCAGCATCACGAGCCCGAGTATGGCAACAGAGCTAGCAGCTCCACCAGCAGCGACGAGAGTAGCCGAGCCGGTCAGGAACGGCGCGACAACGAGCACGACTCCGACGAGCAAGAACGCGCTCGTGGTTGCCGGGCTTGACTCCGGCCTCATGATCTTCTCGATCCAGCCGAGCACGCGCCTTCGACTTTCCGGGCGCTCGTCCTGGCTCTGAGTCCTGGCGAACGCGCCCATGACGAGCAGATGAGCACCGCTGAGGGTCATCATGGCCAGCGCGATCTTGCCGAGGAGCGCGTACGCGCTGGCGGCAGCGAGCAGCATCACGAGCTGGCCAACGAATCCTAGAGCGGTCAAGATAAGGCCGGGCGCAATGAACAAGTAATCGGGAGAGAGCTGGAATAGGAAACGCAGATGCCGCAGGCCATCTCGGAGCGAGTTAAGCTTCGATACCCCTATGCGCGGATGATAGGTTATCGGCACTTCCGTGGTACGCAAGTTTGCCAGCGCCGCTTTCACTGCTATCTCCGACGCGAGTTCCATTCCCTCGCAACTCAAGGCAATCTTTGCCAGAGCATCCCTGGTGATGGCCCGGAAGCCGCTGTGCGCATCGGTGACTCTCAGCCCGAACAGCGTGTTCAGGATCGCCGTGAGAGCGGGATTGCCGATCCTGCGGTGTGTCCAGGTCATCGCCTTGGGGAGGATGTGACCAGCGAAGCGGGACCCGAGTACGTAGTCGTAGCCTTCCTCGATGGGCCTGACCAGGTCGGGAATCTTCGTGAAGTCGTAGGAGTCGTCAGAGTCGCCCATGACGACGATCCGTCCGCGAGCAGCTTCGAAGCCCATCAGGTATGCGTTCCCGTACCCCCGGAGCGGCTGGTGCACCACTCGTGCGCCAGCCGCCTCAGCCCACGCGACTGACCGATCGGTGGAGCCGTTGTCTGCGACGATCACCTCGCCCGTCAGGCCAGCTGCGCGGATGCCGTGCCAGGCCTTGCTCACGCATATGGCTACGCTCGCTTCCTCATTGAGGCAGGGCATGACCACGCTAATATCGAGCAAGTCCGGATCTAGGTGATCGCCGGGCGCGGTGGATGACAATTCATACGCATCTGCCTCCGGCGTGGCGAGTTCAGATGACATCTAGTCCCCCCGGCTGAGCCAGCAAAACGCTCTGCGTGGCCCGGGAACCGAACTCGCTGAAGTACCTCCAGCACTGAAGCGTTCGCGGCGCATAGAATTGATTACTCTGACTATGTCAAAGTCCGCCAAGGGAACAACGAGATACACTAAGGTTAGGCCTTCATTTTCAGCTACTCTTCAGGTTCCGAAAGTATAGCGGTGACCCTCGCCTCTTGCGGCGCATGTTACGCAACCGATGGCGTATGTTGCCGCGCCGTACAACAAGCACCGACAATAGATGCCTCGCAGCGCTGGAACGGCACGCGGCAAGCACCTTGGCCGCCCGGTCGTTGTCGCGGTACCGCTGGGTCATCGCCCCGCGGGCGGAGGTCGTGCTAGCCGAGATTGGTACGGAGAACGTGCTAGATTGTCCGTTTGATCTAGCTAAGAGTATTTGCCCAGTTAAGTTCGGATGACCGGTGTGACGCAGGAACAAGACGGTGGAGCCTGGCAGCCTCGCCTGGTCAGGCTGGCTGGCAGGCTGAAGTCCGACCATATGGTACGGAACTCGCTCTACCTGATGCTCAGTTCCGCCCTGCAGGCATCGCTGGGGTTCATATTCTGGATAGTGGTTGCCCGCCTGTTCAGCACGGTCGACGTCGGACGGGCGAGCTCACTCATCTCAGCAACCACCGTGATCGGCTACCTCGCCCTGCTCGGCCTCAACAGCTCGATCGTGAGGTACCTGCCGACGGCCCGGGACCGGGACAGCTTGATAGCCGCCGCGCTGCTGGTCGTCGCCTGCGGCGGAGCCTTGATTGCATTCATTTACGTTCTTCTTATTCCAGTAGTGGCGCCACGTTTGGCGTTCGTAACGCATGACAGGTTCCTCGCAGTCGGATTCATCCTGCTTACTGGCGCGGCGGCAGTAAATCTGATGACCGATGCCGTATTCATTGCCTCGCGCAGGGCAGGCCTGTGCGCGCTGACAGATGGTGCGGTGGGTGGCACAGTTAAGATATTGCTCGCGGTGCTGCTTGCAGGGGCTGGCGCTTACGAGATATTCGCTGCGGCAACAAGCGCGTTCGCCTCGTCCGCTATCGTCAGCATTCTCCTTATCCTGGCGGTGCTGCGGTGGCGGCCCAAACTCGGCAATCCACTACGGGTACTCAGACCGCTACTCAAGTTTGCCACGGCGAACTATTTCGGCAATGTCATGAACATGCTGCCGGTGCTTATCGTCCCGCTTCTGGTACTTGACCGGCTTGGTGCCCGGCCGGCCGCTTATTACTTTGTCGCCTTCCAGATAGCGACGCTTTTGTACTCTGGCGCCTACGCAGTTAGCCAGAGTTTCCTTGCGGAAGGATCCCACGCCGAAGCGAATCGTCGAGAGTTGCGTCGCAGGAGCAAGCGAGCCTTGATGGCCCTGTATTTCCCCAGCGTGCTTGCCCTGGTAGCGATCGCGCGATGGGTCCTGCTGGTCTTCGGGACCAGGTACAGCCAGCACGGCGCGGGCACGCTCATGCTGCTCGCCGTCGCGGCCCTGCCGATCGCCGCGTGTAACTGGTCGTGGACAGTTCTGCGGCTCTCGTCGCACCTGCACGCGATCGTCCTGACGAGCGGCCTGTACGCGGTGGGCATCTGCGGACTTGCCTGGTTTCTCGCGCCTCACGGCCTCACCGCCCTGGCCGCAGCCTGGCCCATTGGCTCCGCGGCCTGCGCGGCTGTCTCGACTGCTACGGTTACCATCCTGAACAGCCGTGCCGCACGACACAGGCGCGTCTCGCCTCGTCGGCAGCCGCAGCCGGCCGGATCCATGGTGCTCGAGCAGGCGCCGGAAGTGAGTGAATAGCGTGACGAGCCCGTCGTCCGACCGCTCGCCCCGACGAGTACTCATCGTGTCCGCCTACGCCCTGCCCCATCTCGGTGGCGTCGAGGTCATCGTGGCGCAGCAAGCGTCCACGCTTGCGTCGCTCGGCTTTGAGGTCACGGTCCTTTCGAGCCGGTGCGGTGGCGGAGCATCGCGCGAGCGCTGTGACGGCTACGAGATTGTCCGGGTCCCGGCTTGGAACGCACTGGAGCGCAAGTACGGCGTGCCAGTCCCGGTATGGAGTCCAGCGGCCATCGCGCTCATCGGCAAGCTAGTCAATCGAGCTGACGTGGTGCATGTCCATGACTCCTACCACGCGTCCTCCTTTTTCGCTGCCCTGCTGGCCAGGGTGCGCGGCAAGCCGTTCTTCGTGACCCAGCACGTTGCCGTCGTCAGCCATTCACTGAGATTGGCCGCGGCAATTCAGCGGTTCTACTATGCGACCTTTGCCCCGTTCATCTGGCGCCGGGCGCACGGCATAACCGTGTATAACCCGATAGTCAGCGAATTCCTGGCCGCGCACGGGGCTCCCGCCGAGAGGGTGCTGCTCAGCTACAACGGCGTCGATACAGAGCAATTTCGGCCCGGATCTCACGACCAGGTCAGGTCGACGCGTGCCCGGTACGGGGTAGCGGCCGACCGCCCGGTCGTGCTTTTCGTAGGCCGCCTGGTGCCGAAGAAGGGCGCCGATAAGCTCATTCGGGCTGCGAGTTCCCGGTATCAGGTCGTGCTGGCCGGGCCTGGCCAGATTCCGGGCGATATCCCGGACGGCGTGATCGTGCTCGGGCCGGTCAGCCGCCACGACCTGCTCGCCCTGTACCAGGCAAGTGACATATGCGCCTTCCCCGCCGACGGCGAGATGTTCACTCTCGCGATGCAGGAGGCCATGTCGTGCGGCCTGCCCGTCGTGGCGACGAACGAGGGCGGATACGACCGCTATGACCTTGATCCGCGCGGCCTCGCGCTCGTGCCTGCCGAGCCGGGCACTCTGCGCGCCACTTTCCTTGAGATCCTCGACGACGACGACCGCAGGGGATACATGCAGCGTTATTCGAGAGCCCTGGCCGAGGACCGGTTCGACTGGCGCAAGAACGCCGCCGGCCTGGCAGCCCAGTATGACGCGGCAGCTGACTCAGCGCGCGTGCCGTCCGGTGGCGCCCGCGGCCTGGTGAGGAGCCGGACGTCGTGAAGGTAGTCATGGTTGTTCCCCACTTCTTCCCGCGAGTAGGGGGAGTGGAGAACTACGCGCTGCAAGTTGCCAGGGAGCTCCAGTCGCTCAAATGGTCGGTCGTCATCGTGACAACCGGCGACCAGGCGGGCGTCGGCGCGTTCGAGAACATGACCATCTATCGCCTGCGAACAGCCTTCACGCTCTCTAACACTCCGATCGGATTCGGCTGGCGCAGGCAGCTCAGGCACATCTTCCGGGTCGAGGAGCCGGATCTGATTAACGCGCACACCCCGGTCCCGTACCTCGCCGACCTCGCGGAGCGAGTTCGCGGGCAGATCCCATATGTACTGACTTATCATAATGACCTGGTGAAGGACTTCCCGCCGCTCAACGCGCTGCTGAAGCTAGTCAATCTCAGCTTGATCAGCCGGACGCTGCGCCGCAGCTCCGGCGTGATCGCCACGTCCGAGCATTACCGGCAGGATTCGCCGTACCTGCGGCGCCATCGTGCGAAGACGGCGGTCGTCCACCCGGGCGTGGACCTGCTGCGATTCAATCCTGAAGTGACGGTCGGGGAGGAACTGGCTAAGCGCTACGAGGGTCAGCGGGTCATCGTGTTCGTCGGCTCGCTCAACAAGTCCCAGCAGCACAAGGGACTGAAGATCCTGATCGATTCCTTCGGCCGGCTGCGGCGCCACTATCGCGACCTCTGCCTCGTAGTAGTGGGCGCAGGCGATGGCACCGACATGTACAAGGCGATGGCCAGGACCGCGGGCGTGCCGAACGGGATCATCTTCGCCGGGCATCAGGACGACGATGCGCTGGCCCAGTACTACAAGGTCGCGACGATATTCGCCATGCCGTCGACTAACCGCAGCGAGGGCTTCGGCATGGTGTACATGGAGGCCAGCGCGGTCGGAGTGCCGGTGATCGGCTCCAGGGTTGGCGGCGTGCCCTACGCGGTAAAGGACGACGAGACCGGGCTGCTGGTGGAACCGAGAAGCGTCGAGGCCTTGTGCAGCGCATTGCGAAGGCTGCTTGACGATCCTGCCCTGGCGAGCCGGCTCGGTGCGAACGGCGCAGTCAGGGCCAGCAAGGAATTCAGCTGGAGCGTGGTCGCGGAGCGCACCAGCGAGATCTTCGACGCGGTCCGCGCAGCGAGTGCCTGAAGCGCGGTTCCGGACCTCGGCACGCAGGCATTGCTAGGCATCCTGGTAGTCGGAGGTGAGAGCGTGCCGGCGCCGGAGATCACCTTCCGGGTCCTCAACGGACAGCAGGCAGCAGGTCACGAAAGCGAGCTGCGCGCACTGCATGCCGAGATCTACAGCGCTCCGCCTTACGAGCGAGATGAGGACCCCGTGATGTTCGGGCGCCAGTTCACCGTTCAGTGCCGTCAGCCCGGCTTCGCGCTGGCGGAGGCCCGGCACGGTGATTACCTGGTCGGCTATGCATCCGGGATGCCGCTGCGCCCGTCTACCTCCTGGTGGCGGAACCTGACAACGCCGCTGGCTGAGGAGATCACGACTGAGCGCACCGGTCGCACGTTCGCGCTCGCCGAGCTGGCAGTGCGGGCAGCATGGCGCCGGCAGGGCGTTGCCCGGACCTTGCATGACCTGATACTCGCTGGTCGGCCTGAGGAGCGCGCGACGCTCACGGTCTTGCCCGCGGCGACTCCGGCACAGCGCGCCCTGCGCTCATGGGGATGGCGCAAGGTCGCCAGGACCCGCGACCCCGCACCAGGCTCACCCGTCTACGACGTGCTCCTCACGGATCTTCCGCTGAATGATGCCGGGTAGCGCTTGGCGGCATGTCTCCCTCAGCGGGCTCCGCGTAGTGCATGAGCAGTGCGTAACGCATCGTCGTCTCCTCCGGATCCCAGTGTCACCCCATGGCGTCACCTGCACCGAGATGACGATCGAACACCGCCCGGATCGTCACCGGGATCGGCAAGGCCTTGAATGTGGTCGGATGTACGCTGTTCGCCTGACTTCAGCACTAGGCTCCTGCCGACAGGCACCGGAGGCGCCGCTTGAGCAAGGGGTTGAGCTTGGTGAAGTGGATGCGAGAGCGGTCCCGAGTGCGCCAGCAGACTGCGGCGGGCGACCATTCCAGGTCTGGCAGCCGTGCGATCCGCATGGCCCTAAGTCTCCTGGCGCCGGGCGCTCTGCTGCTCGGTTCGCTGGCGCTTCCGGCTGGGGCGGCAGCCTCGAGCGCGACCGGCAAGTCTATGACGGGCGAGTTGAGCGGCACCCACGTCCTCGGATGGGGGTTCGGCTACCCCGACGCCATCACCTATGACGCCGGCGACCTGTTCGTAGCCAATGCGGTTGGCGATTCCGTGACCGAATTCAGGGCAACGACCGGCGCG
>JASHXW010000236.1 GCA_030043395.1 Streptosporangiaceae bacterium | reverse complement strand
CGGGCCGCGGCCCGGGATCACGGACGCCTACACGCGCCCGGGCGGTGCGCGCGTCCGAACTGATCAGCTCTCACACCGACCGGCATCATCACGGACGCCTACACGCGCCGGACAGGTGCGCCCGTCCGAACTGATCGGCTCTCATACCGACCGGCATGAGCACGGACGCCTACACGCACAGGGGCCGGTGCGCGCGTCCAGATTGCGGCTGCGCCATGGGCTTCCTGGGCCGCAGCCCGGGATCACGGACGCCTACACGCGCCGGACAGGTGCGCCCGTCCGAACTGATCGGCCCTCATACCGACCGGCATGAGCACGGACGCCTACACGCCCCCGGGCGGTGCGGACGTCCAGATTGTGGGCTGCCGGGCCGCGGGCGGCCCGGCAGCTCGGCAGTCCGGCAGGCCCGGCAGGCCCGGCAGGCAGCTTTACCAGATGGCCGGGTGCCGGTCCCGCCACGGATGCGCTGCCTCGACCTGCGCGGACAGCGAGATCAGGGTTGCCTCGTCGCCGATCCGGCCGGCCAGCATGACGCCGATCGGCAGCCCTTCCTCGTTGAAATGCAGCGGCAGGTTCACCGCCGGCTGGCCCGAGATGTTGTACAGGGCCGCGTACGGGGCGAAGCGCTTCTGGCGCTCGAAGTTCTCGGCCGGATCCACCTCGTCGAACCAGCCGACCGGCCTGGGCGGCAGCGCGACCGTAGGGCTGAGGAAGGCGTCGTAGCGATTCAGTACCGCCAGCGCGTGCCGGGTGCTGCCCTGCAGGTACGCCTCGGCGAACATGAGCTGGCTCGCCGTGACCTCGGCGCCCTTGCTTCGCAGGTACTGAGTCAGCGGCAGCAGCTCGCCTTCCTGCGCCGGGTCGACTGGCGTGAGCGTCGCCATCGAGTACCACAAGGTCTCGAAGAACGGCAGAGCGTCCTCGCCGAATGGCAGCTCGACGTCCTCGACCTCGTGACCAAGATCGGCGAGCACCTTGCTCGCGCTCTCGAAGGCGGCCACGCAATCCGGGTGCGCGGTGGCGCCCGGCACGACGTTGGCGATCGACCGGCCGATCCGCAGCTTGCCGGGCTCGCGGCGGGTGTAGCCGAGGAAGGTCTCGCCGTCGGGAAGGGGCGGCAGCGTGTACATGTCACCCGGGTAGTTGCAGGTCATCACGTCGAGCAGCAAGGCCGCGTCCTCGACAGTCCGCGCGATCGGCCCGTCGGTGGACAGGCCGGCGAGGTCGGGCACGATCGGGCCGTGGGAAATCCGGCCGCGACTTGGCTTGATGCCGAACAGGCCGCACACGCTGGACGGGATCCGGATCGAGCCGCCGCCGTCACTTCCCTGGGCCGCCGGGGCGAGGCCCGCAGCGACCGCGGCGGCGGCGCCGCCGCTCGAGCCGCCCGCCGACCGGCTGAGGTCCCACGGCGTCCGGGCGGGCGGGCCGATCCTGGTCTCGGTGTAGCAAGGGAGCCCGAACTCGGGCGTGGCAGTCTTGCCGGTGATCACGACACCCGCCTTGCGCAGCTCCGCGACGCTGAAGTCGTCCTCGGCGGGAACGAAGTCGGCGTAGACCGTGCTGCCCATGGTCATCCGGACCCCGGCGAGCATGTTCAGGTCCTTGATCGGGATCGGGATCCCGGCCAGCTCAGGCAGGCCATCGGCGGGCTCGCCAGCGCGGCGACTTTCGGTGACCAGCTTCTCGGCCGCCGCGGCCTGCTCCCGCGCCAGGTCCTCGGTGACGGTGTAGAAGGCACCCGTCTGCTCGTTCAGGCGGTCGATCCGATCCAGGTAGTGCTCGGCGATTTCGACTGGGGAGAGCTGGCCTTCCCGGATGGCGTTGCGGAGCTCGACCACGGTCATGTCATGAATCTGCGTCACGCTAGCGAACAGTAGACGCCCGTGCAGCAAAGATCCAGGGCGGCCCGATGTGTGCCACTTCACATCCGGAAACGCCGGGTGCGACAGCGGCCACGATCATGTTCGGCGCGACCCGATTCGATTAGGCTCATGAATATGGACCCGGACGTCCAGGATCCGCCCAGCCGTCCGACCGACGAAGCGGGGGGTCTCACGGGGCTGCGCGCGCTCTTCCGCAGGCAGAACGGGCCGACTCAGAACGGACCAGGCGCAGGCCAGGCTGACCTAGGCACGGACGATGCCCGCTCCCGCCGGGGCGATGATGACACGCTGGAGCTACCCGCAGCGGTCCCGGGCACGACCGCGCGACGCCAGGTTCGTCCGGGCCGGCCGCTCCCCGGCCAGCCCATAACCAGCCGCCCGCTGATCAACCCGCGCGTGCGCGACGATCCGCGGCTGCGCTTTTGGATCGTCAGGACCGTCGTCGCGATCGTGATCTACTTCGGCTTCCTGTTCTGGCTCGGCTGGCGGATCGGGCTGACCGCCACCGCTGTCTACATCGCCGGGGACATGCTCCTGGAGTCCAGGCGGCTCTCGGTGGTTCCCGCGTCAGCTCGCGTGACCGCGGCGCAGCGACTCACCACCCGCAAGCTGAAGATGCTCGAGCCCGCGGGCTACGTGACACTCAATACGCGCACCATTCCCGGTACGCGGCACGTCATTGACCATCTCGTCGTCGGCCCTGGTGGCGTCTTCTCCGTGGACGACGAGCGCCTGGACAACCGGCTGCAGATCCGGGCTCGAGGCGGCCAGCTGTTCTACGGCAAGGACAACCTGGGGCCGAAGCTGGATCACGCGCAGATGGAGGCGGACCGCGCTCAGGCACTGATCGAGGCCCAACTCGGTCGCCGCGTCCGCGTGCAGCCCGCGATGGTCATCTACGGGCCAGCACTCCCGTGGGTGATCATGAGGTTCAAGGGCGTGGACGTGTTCGACGGCAGCCGGATCAGCACGTACTTCCGGCGCCAGTCGAAGGAGACGCGGCACCGCCAGCTTCCGTCCAGCGACATCGCGAAGATCCTCTCCGCCGCAGCGCACGCGCTGCCACCCCGCCGCTGACCGCCATCTCATGATCCCGGCGAGTTCGTATCGCCACGCGGAACAGAGTCACCGTGAACATGGCGGCCGGTCCCCGGTTGTCCGCTATAACCGGATCCACAGTTAGTCTGTGAGCCGCGATGAGCACAGGCCGGGTAGTCAGACGATGACCGCGACACGAGACTGGGTGCAGGGCGCAAGGCCGCGGACGCTGCCCGCAGCCGTCGTTCCGGTAGCCGTCGGCTCGGGCGTCGCGGCGGGCTACGGCGACTTCATCGCGTGGCGTGCGGCACTCGCCCTGGTCGTCGCGCTTGCCCTGCAGGTTGGCGTCAACTACGCCAACGACTACAGCGACGGCATACGCGGCACCGACGAGCAGCGCGTCGGCCCGGTCCGGCTTGTCGGCTCGAAGCTAGCCTCGCCGCGCCAGGTCGCTGGCGCGGCACTGGGCTCGTTCCTCGTGGCTGGCCTGGCAGGCCTGGTACTCGCCGCCGTCGTCTCCTGGTGGCTAGTGCTGCTCGGCGCGGCCGCGATCGGGGCGGCGTGGTTCTACACCGGAGGCAGCCGGCCATACGGGTACCGGGCGCTTGGCGAGGTATCCGTGTTCGCGTTCTTCGGCGTGGTCGCCGTCGCTGGAACGGCCTTCGTGCAGATGGACCGGCTCAGCTGGCTGGCCGCCGCGGCCGCGGTCCCTGTCGGCCTGCTCGCGTGCGCGCTGCTGGTCATCAACAACCTGCGTGACATCCCGACCGACGAGAGCACCGGCAAGCGCACGCTAGCCGTCGTGCTCGGAGACAGGCGCACCCGCGTCTTGTACAGCGCCTGCCTTCTGGTGCCGTTCGCCGTCGCGGTGGCGATGGCACCAGTCGCCCCGCTTGCCTTGCTGGCGCTGGCCGCGCTGCCGCTGGCGATCGGCCCGGTCAGGCAGGTACTCGGCTCAGCCTCAGGCCGGAGCCTGATCGACGTGCTCGGGCAGACCGGACGGCTGCAGCTCGCGTTCGGGCTGCTGCTGACGGTGGGCCTAGCCGTCCGCCTGTAGCTGGGGCGTTATCTCCTCGCTGCCATCGTCGTCCGCGAAGGCGCTGCGAACTTCCTCCGCAACGTGCTGGCCGAGCGCCGGCATCCAGTCCTGCGTTCCTGGTGACAGCTCCGCGCCGCCGCTGCCATCGAGCTGATCGGCGCTGGCCGCCGGGGTGGGGCGGCCGGCCGGGGGGACGGCCTCGTTATCGCCCTTGGGTCCGAACGCGGAGCTGAGCGCCCGCAGCGCGCCGGTGAGCTCGCTGGGAATCATCCACACCGTGTTGCCCTGGCCGGCCGCGAGCTGCGGAAGGGTCTGCAGGTACTGGTAGGCGAGCAGCTTCGGGTCGGGATCGCCCTGGTGAATGGACGCGAACACCGTCGCGATCGCCTCTGCCTGGCCCTCGGCGCGCAGGATCGCGGCCTGCTTCTCGCCCTCCGCGCGCAGGATCGCGCCTTTCTTGTCGCCCTCGGCGGTGAGCACCTGGGCTTGCTGCAGGCCCTCGGCGTTCAGGATCGCTGCTCGCTTCTCGCGCTCGGCCTTAAGCTGCTTCTCCATCGCGTCCTTGATGCTCTGCGGCGGGTCGATCGAGCGGATCTCGACCCTGGTCACCCGGATGCCCCACTTGGTCGAGGCATCGTCGAGCACTCCGCGCAGCAACGTGTTGATCTTGTCGCGCGAGGTCAGCGTCTGCTCCAGGTCCATGCTGCCGATCACGCTGCGCAGCATGGTCGCGGCGAGCTGCTCGATCGCCTGGATGTAGTTCACGATCTCGTAGTCAGCCGCGCGGGGATCGGTGACCTGGAAGAACAGCACCGTGTCGATGGCTACGACGACGTTGTCCTCGGTGATCACGCGCTGGCCGGTGAACGACACCACCTGCTCGCGCAAGTCGATCAGGTCCTTGACCTTGTCGATCATCGGAATGACGAGGTTCAGGCCCGGCTGCATCGTCTTGTGGAACTGGCCGAGCCGCTCGACATTCCTGGCCCTGGAAGGAGGCACTAGCCAGATGCACCGGCTAATGGTTCCGACGAAGGCAACGACAACGATGACAGCCAGGACGATGAAGACAATGGCTTCAGCGGACATGGCTAACCCCTTAGTCCCTCGGGTGGACAAGGGCCATGGCGCCCTTGATCTGCAGGATGTCGACCGTCGTCCCGGCCGGGATCACGGACGTCTCGTCATACGGGCGGGCCGACCACTCCTCGCCGCCGATCCTGATCCGGCCGCTATGCGGGCCGACGTCGGCCAGGACGAGCCCCGTCTGGCCGACCAGCGCCGCCGTGCCGGTCCGGATGCCAGGACGCCGGTGCAGGTGGCGCATCGCGACCGGCCTGACCAGGACTACCCCCGCGACCGAGACGACGACGAAGACCCCGAGCTGGATGGCGGCGTCGGCGCCGATGCCGCCGGCGATCGCGGCCGCCAGTGCCCCAATTGCCACTAGCCCGAATGCCAGTGTCACCGTCATGATCTCGGCAACGCCGAGAATGACTGCCACGATAAGCCAGATAATCCACAGGCCCACGCGCTGCTCCGGTCAATCCGCAGGCCGCGAGTTCAGCCCGCGGCCAGTCCGATCGAGTCCTGCTTTATTCACGATAGTCCTGCCGGAGCGCGATGGCATATTTCCTTTCGCAGCCCTAATGCCCGGCTCGACTCGCGAGCCGGGCACGCGGCTAGCGCTTCGCGGCAGGGCGCTTCACACCTGGCAGGTCTAACCGGCACGATGGGGTAATCAGCTCGCGAGCTCGCGGAGGAATCGGTCATGTCCAGCCAGGGAACGCTGTCCTATAGCCACGGAGCGTCGAGCACCGAGTTGCTCGGCGAGACGATCGGCGCGAACCTGCGGCGGGTCGCGGCCGCGCACCCGGACGCCGAGGTCCTCGTCGACGTGCCGACTGGCCGGCGCTGGACATACGCGGAGTTCGACGCGGAGACCGACATACTCGCGCGCGGCCTGATCGCAGCCGGACTGCAGGCGGGCGACCGGGTAGGGATCTGGGCCCCGAACTGCGCCGAGTGGGTCCTGCTGCAGTACGCGACGGCCAAGGCCGGGATCATCCTGGTCAACATCAACCCTGCCTACCGCAGTCACGAGCTCGGCTACGCGCTGCGCCAGTCCGGCGTGCGCGTCCTGGTCAGCGCGGTGAGCTTCAAGACCAGCGACTACATGGGCATGGTCGGGGAAGTGCGGCCAGACCTGCCTGACCTGCAGCAGGTGATCTACCTGGGCACGGACGCGTGGGAGGCGCTGTTCGCCACCGGCGCCGCGGCTGAGCTGAAGGCGACCGGGGCCGGCCAGGCTGACGAGCAGGACCCGCTCTCCGAGCGGGAGGCGACGCTGGCGTTCGACGACCCGATCAACATCCAGTACACCAGCGGGACAACCGGGTTCCCCAAGGGCGCGACCTTGTCGCACCACAACATCCTCAACAACGCGTTCTTCATCGCGGAAGGGTGCAAGTACACGGCAGCGGACCGGGTGTGCATACCGGTGCCGTTCTACCACTGCTTCGGCATGGTGCTCGGAAACCTGGCCTGCACGACGCACGGGGCCTGCATCGTGATCCCTGCTCCCGGCTTCGACCCGGCCGAGTCGCTGCGAGCGGTCCAGGCCGAGCGGTGCACGTCGCTGTATGGCGTGCCGACCATGTTCATCG
>JASHXW010000235.1 GCA_030043395.1 Streptosporangiaceae bacterium | reverse complement strand
GCCCGGGCAGAAGTCGCACGGCGGCCTTGGCCCTGAGTTCTTCAGCGGCCGGTCATGGGGGTTCTGCCAGGCGGTGCTCGACAGCGGCGCGTTCGGCTGGGACGGAGGGCTGGGCACGTCGTGGCTGGTCGATCCGAGCCGGGACCTGACCGTCATCGTGCTCGGCCAGCGCATGTGGGAGACATCCGACCCGCCGCGGGTGCACGGGGACATCCAGGCCGCGGCATACGGCGCCCTGGCATGACCGGCCTGGACGAGGTCAGGCGCTTCGCGCTCGGCCTGCCTGGCGCTACCGAGGAGCCGCACTTCGACATGACCTCGTTCCGGGTACAGGGCAAGATCTTCCTCACCGTGCCAGCCGACGAAATGCACCTGCACGTGTTCGTGGACCGGGGTGAGATTGACGCCGCCGTGGCTGAGGCCCCGGCCGCGTTCGAGCAGTTGACGTGGGGACGCAGGGTCGCGGGAGTGCGCGTCAGCCTCCCGGACGCGCCGGCCGACCGCGTGCTCGAGCTGGTCGAGGACGCCTGGCGGCGCAAGGCGCCGGCCCGGCTGATCGCCGAGCTCAACGACCGCCGGGCCTGATCGGCTGCGCCCATGAGGGCCGCCGGATAAGGCAGAACGGGTGCCCGGCCGGATCAGCGTAGACGTCCTCGCCGTCGAGCTTCACGGCACCAAGCGCCTGGACCCGCTCCGCGGCCTCGGCTGGGTCTTCGACCATGATGTCCAGGTGCACCTGCTGCGGAACAGCCGGGTCGGGCCAGGTCGGCGGCCGGTGGTCAGGTGCCAGCTGGAACGCGAGCCCCGAGTTCCGCTCACTGGCCGCCACGACTACCCAGTCCTCGCTGCTGTACGTGACTGGCTGCCCGAGCAAGGCGGAGTAGAACTCAGCGAGCCCGTGCGGGTCTGGGCAGTCCATCACCACATGGTGCATCCGGCCGATCATCATCACGCTCCTCGCGACTCGCGCGGCCTGTTCCGCCTGGCTGCGCGCAGGTTGCTTTATCGTCTGCTCATGCTGACCCCCGCGCAGCGCCGAACGCTGGATGAGGTCGACTCCGAACTCGCCAGGCTGATCCGCTACGACGACGAGTCTCTCGTGCACGAGAAGTGGATCAGGCAGCGCTACGACTGCGGGTGCTACCCGACATTCGGCCCTGCGCGCAAGGCGGCGGTACGAACGGCCTGGCACGAGGCTGGCCACGCTGTCGCAGCCCTCGCCACGGGCGCGAGATTCAGCTCGGCGAGCATCCATCACGGCAGGGATACCGAGGGGAGGGTGCACCGCATCAGGTCGGTAACGCCGGCCTCCTACGTCATCGACGCGGGCGGCCAGATCGCCGAGCGGCTGATGGACTGGACCATGCTCGAGCAGGACGACCAATTGGCACGATGGCTAGCCGGCTGGCGGGCGGACGGCGGCGACGCACGCCGCTTCCGCAGCGCCGTCATCCGCGTATCCGGATTGACCACGGCCAGCGCGTGGCGGCAGAGCGAACAGGTGCTGACTCCACTGCGGCCCAGCATCAGGACCGTGGCCCGGGCGTTGCTTGTGCACCCTGCGTACCTGCCCTATCCGGTAGTTGCCGCGCTGGCGCAAGTCGCGCCGGAACCGGGTAGTGCGTGACAGTTCCTGAATGTCCATGGAACGGCTAGCCTGACCATTACGCACTCATGGCAGGAGGCCACAGTGACCGCTCAGCCTGGGCAACATCTTTATCGTGTCGGCCTGACCAAAGTGACCAGCTTCATCGTCATGACCTATCGGCGCAGCACGGTCTACACGGGCACGCTCGAGCAGCTGGAAGCCAGGGCCAAGTCGGTCATGACCCATAACCTCCTGCTTGGCTGGTGGGGGATTCCCGCCGGGTTCATCTGGACGCCGATGGCGCTGTCGAAGAACTCCAAGAACATGCGCAAGATCCGCGAGCTCCATGCCAACAAGATGATCCAGGCACCAGGCCCCACCGCCGGCCCGTACGGGGCGCCAGCCGCGCAGCCCTACGGGCAGCCTGCGCCAGGGATGCCGTACCAAGCTCCTCCTGGCGGTGCCCCCTACGGACCGCCGCAGGGCGGCTCGCCTTACTGACTCCCTTCCGCGTTCCTGGCGATATCGACGGCAGGTAGCGTGGGCTGATGCCTGGCCCAGACCTGATCGCGATCTTCGCGCTAGCCACCTTCGCGCTGACGGCGACGCCCGGCCCAGGTGTGCTCTACGTGGTCGGCAGGTCGGTGGGCAGCGGCCGGCGATCCGGCTTCGCGTCCATGCTCGGAATCGAGACCGGCGAGGCCCTCTACATCGCGGCGACCGCGCTGGGAATCACCGCCCTGCTGGCCACGTCAGCGGTCGCGCTGTCAGTCCTGCGCTATGGCGGTGCCGCCTATCTGGCGTGGCTCGGTTTCAGGGCGTGGCGCGAGAGGCCGCGTAGTGAGCGTGAGCTGGCCCGCGAGACAGCCGAACTCGGTCACTGGGGCTCCTACGGCCGCGGCCTGATAGTCCAGCTGCTGAACCCCAAGGTGGCGATCTTCTTCCTCGCCTACTTCCCGCAGTTCATCCGCCCGGGCGAGCCGGTCGCGCCGCAGGTCCTGCTGCTTGGCGCCGTCTACCTGGCGATCTGCGTGGCGGTCGACACGTGCTATGTCCTGCTGGCTTCGTGGCTGGCGGACAGGCTGGCCAGGTCCGAGCGCGCCCAGCGCCGTCGCGCTCGGGTCAGCGCGCTCACGTACTTCGCACTCGCGCTCGTGGCGCTGCTGCTCGGCGACCGCGCTAGCGCCGCGCGGGCGCTAGCATCCGGCGCCTGAGAGGGCCTGGCCAACGGACCAGCCTGTGGCAGGGTAGAGGCATGGCAAGCGACTCGCACCGCACCGTCACCATTCACCGCGCCGCAAGCGGAAGGCTGACGGTCACGAACGAGCGGGGCGGTGAGATGGCATTCGGCACGGGCGACGGCACGGACTTCACGCCCACCGAATTCTTGCTTGCCGCCATCGGCGGCTGCACGTCCATTGACGTGGACATCCTGACTTCGCGCCGGGCTGAGCCAGAGTCGTTCGAGGTGAGCGTGGATGCCGACAAGGTTCGCGACCAGGACGGCAACCACATCACGAACATCGAGGTGACCTTCCGGCTGACCTTCCCGGCCGGCCAGCAGGGTGACGAGGCCAGGGCGATACTGCCCGACGCCGTCCGGCGATCGCATGACCGGCTCTGCACGGTCAGCCGGACGGTGATACTCGGCACGCCGATAACGTCCCGCATCGAGTAGTCGAGTAGCGCTGCGCGATGGAGCTCATCGACGCTCACCACCACGTCTGGGATCTGGCGGCGCATGAGCAGCCATTCCTGCGCCTGCCAGGCAACGAGCCGCTGCTCCGCAACTTCGGCGAGGCGGACTTGCTGCCACTGGCAGCAGCCGCAGGCGTGACGGCGACGGTGGTCGTCCAGACGGTCGCCGAGATCTCGGAGACGATCGAGTTGCTCGAGCTTGCCGCTCGCAGTGACCTGATCGGCGCGGTGGTCGGCTGGGTGGACCTGCAGGCCCACGCGGTCGGCGAGGACATCGGCGAGCTCCTCGCGCGGCCCGACAGCCAACTGCTGCGCGGTATTCGTCATCCCGTGCTGATCGAAGACGATCCCGGCTGGCTGCTCAGGCCAGCCGTGCTCCGCGGCCTGCGGGCAGTCGGCGCGGCCGGGCTGTGCTTCGACCTGGTGGTGCCAGCTCAACTGCTCGCCGTCGCCACCGAGGCAGCCGCTGCCTGCCCCGAGGTCGTCTTCGTGCTCGACCACATGGGAATCCCGGGGATGGGCCCGCGACCAGACGAGCACTGGAAGCGCGACATCCGGTCGATGGCCGTGCTGCCGAATGCCGTCTGCAAGCTCTCCGGCCTACTCGGTGAGCCGCCGCCCGCGGGAGCTCCGGCTGGCGTCGGCCACCTGATGCCCTTCTACGATGTCGCGCTCGAGGCATTCGGGCCGCAGCGGCTGATGTTCGGGTCGGACTGGCCAGTGTGCACGCTATCTTCTGACTACGCAGGCGTTGTCGCCGCTGCCATGGCACTTACCGCCGAACTCAGCCCTGAGGACCGCTCAGCGGTGTTCGCAGGCACAGCGCGGCGGGTTTACCGGCTAGGCCGCTGAAGCCTTCTGCGCCGCCGCACTCAGTACCGTTGCACCCGGGCCGCTGCGCTCAGGCCTGCGGCCAGTGGCCCTCAGGTCCCGGAGGCTTAGCCACGTACGAGGCCAGGCCCCGGATGATGACGTCCAGGCCCCATTCGAACCTGTCCTCAGCGGTCCCGGCAACGATCTTGTCGGCGGTCGCGACGATATTGGGGAACTGCCCGGCCGGGAGTGCCTTCAGCCAGGCAGAGAACTGGCTCTTGTAGCTCTCCTCGTCAGACAGCGGCGTCACGTCCTGCTCGTGCGCGATCGCCCCGATGTACAACGCGCCGATGTCCCCGACGAAGGCAGCGACCTGATCGGGTAGCCCGGCGGAGCGCAGCGTGGCGAGCATGAGCTCCAGTCCGGGCAGCATCTTCGGTCCGAGCGGAGCCCGGCCGAGGCTGAGCGCGGCCACGCCCGGATGCCGCTTGAAAGCATCCAGCGTGTCCCGGCCCCACTGACGTAGGACGTCCTGCCAGTCCCCGGCTCCCACCGGAAACGTCACCTCGTCCATGATCTGCTCGAGCAGGAGCTGAACAAGCTCCTCCTTGTTCGCGATGTAGCCGTATAGGGCTGAGGCCGATACCCCGATCTCATCGGCGACGCGGCGCATGGTCAGTGCTTCGCCGCCCTCCGAGCCGACAACCTTCAGGGCAGCGGCGACGATCACATCCCTGCTGAGCTGCGGCCGCGGTGCGCTGCGCCCCCGCCGCGGGGCGGACCGCCAGGGTGGATCCGGCGCATTCACGGTGCCGTCGGCACCCGGGCCGCCACTGCCGGCCGGGCCATCAGCATCCGGGTGGCTTGCGCCTGCGCCGGACTGCATATCACGCATGGCAAACATTGTATTTGACGAGAACAGCGTTCTGTAGTAAACGTTGTTCGTGTATTGAACATCGTTCTCTACTCAGAACAGCGTTAGGAGAGCTCATGGAACGCGAGGCTGCCTGCGTCGTGCAGGCGCAGGCACTACGCAAGCGATATAAGGGCGACGTACGGGCGCTCGACGGGCTCACCTTCTCCGTGGCCCGGGGCACGGTGTTCGCTCTGCTCGGCCCCAACGGGGCTGGCAAGACGACGACGATGCGGATCCTGACCACGCTGTCGCGGCCAGATGAGGGCCAGGCCAGCGTGGCTGGCTTCGATGTGCTCAGGCAGCCGGGGCGCGTCAGGGCCGTCATCGGAGCCGTCAGCCAGCACACCGGCGCCGTCAGCCTGATGACCGGCAAGGAAAACCTGGCCATGCAGGGCCGCCTGTACGGGATCGGCGGCCGGGAGCTGAACGGCCGGGTCGGCGAGCTGCTCGAAGCGTTCGGCCTGGCCGAGGCAGCCGGCCGTCAGGCGCGGACCTACTCAGGCGGCATGCGGCGCCGGCTGGACATCGCCATGGTGCTCGTGCACCGCCCGTCAGTGCTGTTCCTGGACGAGCCGACTACCGGGCTGGATCCCGAAGGACGCGCTGACCTGTGGGCCGCGCTGAGCGGACTGGCCTCCGCCGGGACGACGATCCTGGTCACCACGCACTACCTGGAAGAGGCAGACCAGTACGCGGACCACATCGCGATCGTGGACCGGGGGCGCATCGTCGCAGAAGGCACAGCCGGCGAGCTGAAGGCCAGCCTGCACGGTGACTCTGTGCTCCTTGAGCTCGATAACGCCGATCGGGCCGAGCTCGCCAAGAAGGTCCTGGCCGATATCCCCCAGGTCACCGGCGTATCGGTGGACGGCGCTGCGCTTCGGGCTCGCGTCGCCGACGGGTCTCGCTCGCTCCCGGCGGTGCTCGGCGGGCTCGAGGCCTCCGGCCTGGCTGTCCGTTCCGTCACTGTCGCCAGGCCATCACTGGACGATGTCTACCTGCACCATGCCGGCCGCTCCTTCGGCCAGGCGGAAAGGATCACGGTCTCATGAACTTCCTGCGGCAATCCTGGGTGATCTTCACTTCGCGCTACCTGCGCGAGCTTTACCGGCAGCCCGTCGTGATCTTCATGGCGCTCATCCAGCCGATCATCTGGCTGCTGCTGTTCGGGGCACTGTTCAAGAAGGTGGCCGAGATCCCTGGCTTCGGGGCCGGCAGCTACATCACGTACCTGACCCCTGGCGTGGTGATCATGACGGCAATCTTCGGATCAAGCTGGACCGGGATGTCCTACATCGAGGACATGCAAAGCGGTGTCCTCGACCGGTTCCTCACCGCGCCGCTCGGGCGCAGTTCGCTGACTGCCGCGATGCTTGCCTACCAGGCGGTCACGACGATCGTGCAGTCGCTGATCATCCTGGTGCTCGGCTGGGCGATGGGCGCGGCTTTCCCCGGCGGAGCCGCGGGCGTCGCCTCGCTCATCGGCGTCGCCGTGCTGATCGCGCTCGCCATGGCCGGGCTGTCCAACGGGTTCGCGCTGCTGACGCGCCAGCGCGAGGCGCTCATCGGCGCATCGACCGTCCTCGTGCTACCGCTGACCTTCCTGTCTGGCGCGTTCCTGTCGCTGCGACTGGTTCCGAGCTGGATCGCCAACGTGGCACGGTACAACCCGGTCAACTGGGCGGCCAGCGCCGGGCGGATCGCGATCGAGGGTCACACCGCCTGGTCGACCGTCGGCGCATATGCCGGCTTCCTCGCGATCGCGGTCGCCGTGACGGCGACGGCAGCCACCCGGGCATTCCGCGCATACCAGCGATCCATTTAACTGGCGCAGCGGCAGGCAAGCGAGCCATCACTTGCCTGGTGGTCGACAAGACCAGGGACCTGACTTCTTCGCTGCCGGCCGGCTGAGGCCGGCCGGCGAGAAGGCCGACGTCAGCTCGTCAGGTCTTCCAGCTCGGCTGTCCTTTCGCCGCCTGCATCACCGGTATTCGGCACGCCGCGCGGCTCGATCAGCATGACCGCGGCTTCGGCATCCGCGCGCGGGCAATGCTCGATCCCGCGTGGAACGACGAACAGCTCGCCGGTGCGCAGGGTGACGTCGCCAGCGCGCAGCTGAATCGTCAGCTCCCCGTCGATGACGAGGAAGAACTCGTCGGTGTCCGCATGCCGGTGCCAGGTGAACTCGCCCTGGACCTTCACGACCTTCACGTCATAGTCGTTGAGCGCGGCGACTTTCTTCGGCGCCCACTGCTCGGTGAACCGGTCCAGCATCGATGCGATGTTCACGACGTCCATGCCCATAATCGTGCCAGGCCAGATCGAGGACAGTCCCCGCAAGCCCTGGCGGACCTGGTGAGATAAGGGCATGTGCACCGCCGTGCTCAGCGTCCAGCCAGGCCTGCCCGTCCTGCTCGCCGGGGTCAGGGACGAGCTCACTGCCCGCGCCTGGGAACCGCCAGCACGGCACTGGCCGGACTTTCCCGACCTGACAGGCGGGCGCGACCTGCAGGCTGGCGGAACCTGGCTTGCAGTGTCACCGCACGACCGGCGCACCGCCTGCGTTCTCAACGGCATCGGCCAGACAGCGCCGGAGCAGACCAGGAGATCCCGCGGTGAGCTGCCCTTGCGCGCCGCCGCCGGCCTGCCACTTGACCGCTCAGCGCTGGCCGATCTCGACCCGTTCCGGCTGCTGACCGCCTCGCTGGACATCGCGGTGCTGCAAAGCTGGGACGGCCGCGCGTTGCACGAGCAGCAACTCGGCCCCGGCCTGCACTTCGTGGTCAACAGCGGGCTCGCCAGCGACCTGACGGGCAGCCTGGCAGAAGCTGAGGCGGCCGGCGCGGAGCCGCCGAATGGCCGCGCGCACGAGCTCGCTCGCATCGGGCATTTCCTGCGCTTGTTCACCCGGGCCCGCCGACCCCAGCCGCGCCCGGGTCAGACGATCACGCAGGCGTGGGCTGAATGGCTGCCACTCGTCAATGGCGACGGCATCGGGCCCTACGACGAAAGAGCGCTGATCGTCCGCCGTGACCTGCCCGACGGCCGGATCTGGGGCACCACGTCAATCTCGCTGGTGTCGCTGGACGCCACCGGCGTTCGCTACGACTTCACGGCAAGCCCGGGCGATCCCGCCGCCTGGTACACGGTGCTCTGAAGCCACGCGGTGACCCATGGCGGCCAGCGCAAGAGCGCCAACGGCGGGTCAACGGCCTAGAGAACGGGGCTAGTTCCTCCGTCGAGATTGATAGCCGACCCGGTCACGTAGGACGAGCGATCGGATAGCAGGTATGCCGCCAGGTCGGCGAACTCCTCCGGCCGTCCTACCCTGCCCAGCGGGATGCTGGCGTTCTGGGCCATCTGCCGGTACATCTCATCCTCGGACTGGCCCGCAGCATCGGCACGCCGCCGCCACTGGCCGCTGGCAACCAGGCCGATGAGCACGGCGTTGACCCGGATGCCCTGTCCGCCCAGATCCTTGGACGCAGCCTTCGTTATGGCCAGGCCCGCGGCGCGGGAAGCAGTGGTCGGCAGCGACCCAGCGCCAGCGGCCTTGGCGCCTACGTTGAGCACATTGACGATGGACCCGCCGCCAGCGGCAGCCAGGTGAGGTACCGCTAGGCGAGTGCAACGAGCTGCGGCGAGAACCTTCAAGTTGAGATCGGCGATCCAGTCCTCGTCGGAGACCTGATCTATCCGTGCTGCAGCACTCTTGCCCGCGTTGTTCACCAGGCCGTCGAGGCGGCCCCACCGGGACACAGCTGCGTCCACGAACTGTTCCAGATCAGCGAGGCGGGTCACATCTGCTCGCACCGCAAGGGCATCGCCGCCCGCATCCCGCAAGCGCTGCTCCGCGGCGGCCAGCCGATCGGGGTCCCGGCCGCAGACCGCGACCCGGGACCCTTCCTCCACGAGGCGATACGCAAGCGCCGCTCCCAGCCCGTCGGTGCCCCCTGTGACGAGCACGACCTTGCCATCCAGGTGCAGGTCCATGGAGCTATTCTCGCCCAGACCTACGACAGGACGCCGTGAAGCGATCTAGCCGGGAAGCAACGCCAGCTCCGGGGAAGGCGATCAGGCAACGGGAGCCTGTTAGCCCATTGTCTTGGCCCCGTCCAGGGACTCCCTGATGATGTCGGCGTGCCCAGCGTGCTGCGCCGTCTCGGCGATGATGTGCAAGAAGACGTGCCTGGCCGTCCAGGACGCGCCTGGCTCGAACCACGGTGCCTCGGGCAGCGGCTGCGTGGCGTCCAGGTCAGGCAGGCTCGTCACTAGCTTGTCAGTGTTCGCGGCCACCTCGTCGTATTCCTCGAGCAGTCCCGCCAGCGTCTCGTCGTCCGACATGCTGAAGCCGCGGTCCCACGACCCGGCCTGCGCCGGATCGAACGCCATCACCCTCGGCCCTTCGACGACGAACCGCGCCCATCCCCGCTCGGTAAGCGCGACGTGCTTGATCACGCCGCCCAGGGTCAGCTCGCTGACCGTCGTCCGCTGCCTTGCCTGCTCGTCGGTCAGGTCACGAGTGGTATAGCGCAGGAAGCGCCGGTGCGTGGCCAGTAGCACCAGCAGGTCAGCGCGCTCTCCGGTCGCGGTCTGGGTCGAGCTCACGGTCGTCACCTCTCCTAGTCGTCTGCGCAGCACGCTACCCCTGGCCACTGACAATCAGCCCGGTGCCGGAATGCCGTGCCCGCGCCAATGGTTGGGCGCTGACATGGCACTGATCGTGATCGCCGCCGCATATGGCGGCCCCGAGGTCCTGGCAGTCACCGACGAGCCCACTCGCGAGCCCGGGCCAGGCGAGGCGCGGCTGGAGGTGCGCGCCGCGGGAGTGAACCCGATCGACTACAAGACATACTCCGGGGTCATGAACCATGACCCCAGCCAGCTGCCGATCCGGCTCGGATCCGAGGCCGCGGGGGTGGTCACCCAGGTCGGACCGGATGCGGTAGGGCCGGCCGGCCCGGTGCGAGTAGGCGACAAGGTGATCGCGTTCCGCGCCAGCGGCGCCTACGCGTCCGAACTCGTCATCCCGGCACAGTCGCTGATCCCCAAGCCCGCGACGCTCGACTGGGCGCAGGCCGGCGGGCTCATGCTCACCGGCGCGACCGCCTGGCACTGCCTCGTCGCGGCCGGGGTGGGCGGCGACGACACTGTGCTGATCCACGGCGGAACCGGGGGCGTGGGGATCATGGCGGTGCAGCTGGCCGTCCTGCGCGGAGCGACGGTGGTCGCCACGGCCAGCCCGGCCAGGCACTCCTTGCTGAGGGAACTCGGCGCTGTGCCGGTCGCCTACGGGCCCGGCCTGGCTGACCGGGTTCGGGAGGTCGCGCCGCGCGGCGTGGATGCCGCGCTCGACCTGATCGGCACGGACGAGGCCGTGGACGTGTCGCTGGAGCTCGTGGCGGACAGGAACCGGATCATCACGATCGCCGCGTTCGGCCGGGCCGGGCAGCTCGGCATCAAGGCGCTCGGCGGCGGGCCAGGCGCGGATCCGGGCACCGAGATCCGCACGGCCGCCAGGCCAGAGCTCGCCAAGCTGGCGGGCGATGGCAAGCTTCGGGTGATGGTCAGCGAGATGTTCCCGCTCGAGCGAGCCGCCGATGCGCACAGGGCGATCATGACCGGGCACACGACCGGCAAGATCGTCCTGATTCCTTGAAGCCATCGGGATCGGGGTTCCTTCTCGTCGCCTGCACGTCATCGCCTGCACGCAGCGCTCCCTGATCATCGAATCCATCGTTGCCCGCTCCGGGGAGCTCAACATGCATGCCTTGACACGTATATACGTGTGATGGCATATTAGCTGGCGATGGAAGCTATCTGGACCGCGCTGGCTGACTCACATCGGCGGGCGATGCTCGACGTGCTTCGCGAGCGGGCCTGCGCGGTAGGCGAACTGGCCGATTCGCTCGGGATGTCCCAGCCGATGACGTCCAAGCATCTGCGGGTGCTACGCGACGCCGAGCTCGTACTGATGCGAAAGAACGGCCAGCAGCGCATCTACGCGGTGAACTCGGCGCGGATGGCCGAGCTGGACAGCTGGCTCGCACCGTACCGCAAGCTCTGGAATGAGCGGCTTGACCTGCTGGGCCGCTACCTCGACGGGCAAGACGAGCACGAGGGGGCCTGATGAGCAGCACTCATCACGGATCCGGCGACGAAGACCGCGGATCCTACGTCGAGCACCAAGGCCGGCCAGCCGTGCGCTTCAGACGCCGCTACCTGCACCCGGCTGATCGTGTCTGGACCGCGATCACCGATCCCGGCGAGTTGTCGCACTGGTTTCCGGCGACCGTCCGGATGGACGCCCGGCCGGGTGGCAGCATCGACTTCACCGGCATTCCCGGCATGCCACTCATGACCGGCACGATCCTGCTTTACGAACCGCCCCTACGGCTGGCGTACACCTGGGGCAATAGCGAACTGCACTTCCGGATCGACCCGCTCGACGAGCACGCCTGCGTGCTCACGCTCACCGAGGTGCTCGAGGCGAAGGACACCGCCGCTCGGAACTCGGCAGGCTGGGAAGTCTGCCTGGCCGAGCTGGGCAAGCTGCTGGCTGGACTTCAGGCAGACGGCCCGCATAGCGCAACAGCGGAGGACTGGCAGCAGCACTACGACTTCTACCTCGCAGCCGGCGTACCGGCGGGCGCTCCGCTCCCCGGCAAGTAACCGGCTAGCAATTCCAGGACCCGCTGAGCCCGTGCGGGATCCGCGCGAGGCAGGGTTCGTATCGCTGCCTACGGGGTCAGGTAATCCGCCAACGCAGGGCCGGTAGCCGCAGGACCAGGGCTGCGCGCTAGTGCGGGGTGTCGGGCACAACTGACCCCGGCGCCGTATAGGCGGCAAGCAGGGTCGCGTTGATCACCTGCGCCGATTCCTCGGCAAGGAGGCGGCCGGCGGCGATCTCGCTCACGGCTCCGTGCATCACCGTGTAGAACATCGCCACCAGCCAGTCGGTCGGCAGGTCCTGGCGGAACACGCCCTCTTCCTGACCCCGGCAGATCAGCGCGCTGACCCGCTCCATCGGCCCGTCGACATGCGAGCGGATCCGGCCGAGCGGCAACTCGCGCTGCGCGGCGGCCAGAGCGCCGCGGTACCTGTCCATGATCTGCCACGAGCCGGTCGCCAGCAGGGTGAGCGCCTCCCTGGGGTCTCCGGAGAGATCCAGCGCATCCAGCGTCTCCTCAGCCTGCTGCAGCGCGTGCACGAACGCGGCCTCGATCAGCTGGCCGCGCGTCGGAAAGTGACCGTACAGGGTGACCCGGCCGACCCCTGCGGCTTGCGCGATGTCGATGATGTTGGCCTGCGGGTCACGCGCCAGGCAATCGAGTGCGGCATTGAGGATGGCGGTTATGTTCCGGCGGGCGTCCGCTCGCCGGCTCCGCGTGCTAATGGCCTGATCGATTTGCCGGTGCCCGGCAGGTGCTTCGAGCATGCCGAACATGGTAGCTAGTGCATCGGCGTACAAGTGCGACAACTTGGAGCTGCCCGGATGTGGTCAGCCCTGCGGCGACGTGATCGGGTGCTGCGAAATCGCGCGCGGCGCCGCCCGGCCGGGCAGGTTCCGGCCCAGGATCCAGCCTTCGACAGCGGTGACCGCGGGGTCATCGCCTGGCTCGCCGGACCCGATGGCGCCGGTGACGACGCCGATCACGCCAAGCAGCCCGACTACGGCGTCGAACTCGTCCTCGCCGCCGCGCCGGTCGCCGAAGCCGTCCCGCGCCCGGCTCGCAATGTCGCGGCGCCAGGTAACGCCCAGTGACTTCGCCCAGCCCAGCAGGCCAGGAGCCAAGGCCATCCGGTCAGCTCGCCGTCGCTTGCTCCAGCGCCTGCCGGCCATCCCCGCGGGTGTCATGTACTGGTAAAACTCGCGCGGATACGCCTCAGCTGCTATCACGCGGTGACTGCCGTCGAGCAGTTCGGGCAGGCGCCCGTCGAATGGCCAGAGCGCGACAGCGGGCCCACTCCCGCCGTCCCGGGCCGCCGCGAGCAGCTTCCATCCGGTGAGCGCGCCCTTGCCGACCTGCTTGCTGCCCAGGGTCCAGAACAGGATCTCGGCATCGGTCCCGTCGCACCGGCGGCGCAGCCCGGCGGCATCGATGCCAAGCCCGGCATACAGGTGCTCGCGCCTGGTCCCGCCAGGCACTGCCGGGTAGAACGGCCGCCGCAGAGAGATCTCGCCCGGATGCCGGGCTACGACGGCGAACTCCCTCCATTCCTCGGAACAAATTCCTTGCAGGAACGGTGGGAACGAGCTGACATCGATCAGGTCGGCATACCTGCGTGGCAATCCGATCGGGAAGTCGAATCCGATCACGGCCTGGCCCGCCGACAGTTTCGCAAGCGTGCCGAGCAGCCGGTCCGGCTCGGGCGGCGGTGCGACGGAGATAACCCGGTACCTGCCCTGACCGGGCCGCGGGCCGGGCTCCAGCCTGGCCACGGCGAGCTGCCTGCTGCCCGGAGCCGCTCCCCAGTCCGCGTGCGCGACTAGCATCGGCCAGCTACGGGATGGCATGGCAACATGGTCTCGCATGCGGCTGTTCAACACACTGACGCGCGAGGTCGCGGAATTCACGCCACGCGAGCCACCAGCCGTCGGCATGTACTCGTGCGGCCCGACGGTCTACGCGGACCAGCACATCGGCAACATGCGCGCGTATGTCTTCGCCGACACCCTCAAGAGAGCCCTCACCTGGAAGGGCATGCGCGTTCGCCACGTCGTCAACATCACCGACGTCGGGCACCTGACCTCTGACGCCGACTCCGGCGACGACAAGCTCGAGCTAGCCGCCCGCCGGGAGCATCGCGATGCTTGGGAGATCGCGGCGAAGTACACCGGGGAGTTCAAGACAGACCTGGAGCGGCTGCGGGTACTCGAGCCGGACGTGTGGTGCAAGGCGACCGA
>JASHXW010000234.1 GCA_030043395.1 Streptosporangiaceae bacterium | reverse complement strand
GGGCGCTGACCTGGACTTCCTGGTCGGCTCCAGCGGCGCGGCCGTGCCCCGTCACAACCACTAGCGCCATGCAGCCGAAATGGCTCGCTTACCGCTGCGACCTGGCCCGCCGCTTCCAATGCGCGAGCCGGCTACGCGCCGTCTTGGTGTCCGGGTGCTCAGGCCCGAGCGCTCGCTCGGCGTCGGCAGCCAGCGAGGCGAACATGTCCCGCGCGGCGGCGGCATTCCCGGCCTGCCCGGTCCACTCGGCGAGGTCAATGCGCGCCGCGAGGGCATCAGGGTGACCCGGCCCGAGGGCGCGCTCGATGTCGGGGACCAGCGCCGCCAGAAGATCGCGCGCGCCGATGGCGTTGCCTGCCTCTCCCGTCCAGTAGGCCAGGCTGTGGCGGGTGTCCAGGCTCGCGGGATGGTCGGCGCCATGGACGCGGACGTTGAGCGGGACCAGCGTGCTCAGGAGATCCCGGGCCCCCGCCGGGTTCCCGGCGCGGCCAGTCCATCGCGCATGGTTGCCGCGGGCAGCCAGAGTGTCCGGATGCTCCGCGCCCATCGCGCGCTCCAGGTCAGGTACCAGCGCACCGAGCAACTCACGCGCTGCGGCCGGGTCGCCGGCCTGCCCCGTCCAGAAAGCCAGGTCGCTGCGCGCTTCGAGAGTTCTGCCGTCCTGCGGCCCGAGGACTCGCCCGAATGCGGGCATCACCTCCGCGAGCAGGTCGCGGGCCATCGCCGGGCGCCCCGCCTCGCCATTCCACTCGGCCAGCTGCGTCCAGGCACCAAGTGCCTGCGGGTGATCGGGGCCGAGAACGCGCTCGCAGTCGGCGAGCAGGTCAGCGAACAGGTCCTGCGCGCTGAGCGGGTCGCCAGCCTCGCCGGTCCAGTGCGCATGCCTGGCCCGGATCTCGAAGGTCTCCGGGTCGTCGCGACCTCGAACCCGCTCGTGCACGGGCAGCAAGGCGGCGTACAGGTCGCGAGCCCCTGCCGGGTCTCCCTGCGCTCCCGTCCATTCCGCAAGGCCGGCGCCTGAGGCCAGGCTGCCCGGGCCGGCCGAGCTTGCAGCTCCTGTGTCAGGGTGGTGCGCATCCGCCTGGGGGACGAGTGGCTGGGCATCCGCAGCTGGCGGATCGCCAGCCCCGTCGCCAGCAAGGTCGTTGCGCCGCACCGTGACCCGACCGTCAGCGTCGCTGGCCTGGCCGCCTGCATCGCCCACCTGGCCGTCTGCCTCGCCGACATGCCAGCCGGCTTGGCCACCGCCCGCACCGCTCTCGCCAGAGCCTGCCAGGCGCATGGCGATGGACAGTTCCTCGGTGACCCAGCCACAGGCCTCGGCGGTGAACGCGGTCCGCTCCGCGAAGAAGGCCGTAGCCAGCCTCGTCGCAGTACTAGCGTCCATCCCCTGCGCCCTGTAGCTGCTGAGCAAGGCTGGCAGCCCGGCGATGATGGCTGCCATGAGCAGGCCGCTCTCCCGCGGCGCGTCGGGGAGCAGGTCCTGTAGCAGGTTCGCCGCCCGCTGGCTGCTGTCGAGAGCGGCCGTCCCGTAGGCGGGGTCGGTCACGATCGCGTGCAATGCTGCGCGCACCTCAGCGGCGTGCTCAAATGATGCTGCAGGCATCGCCCCTCCTATCGGCTCTAACTGTCGCGGGAGCCGGGCGATTTTGGCAAGGAAACTCAGGACACGCCAGCAAGGACGAGGACACCTGGAGTAGCAGCAGTGCACTTTGAGCACGCCGAGCCAATCTGGCGGGATTTTCCCGAGCTGGTTCCGGGCGTCCTGCTCGCCGAGGGCATCTCGGCCGAGGTCAGCGCCGACGCGCGGATCGCGGCCTTCACGCAGACGGCGCGCAAGAGGCTGGAGCAGGGCCCGGAAAGCGAGTTGCCCGAGATTCAGGCCTGGCGACGGGCCTTCGCGAAGATGGGGCTCAAGCCGACGCAGTACCGGTGCGCGTCGGAGGCCCTGCTGCGGCGTTTCCGGAAGGAGGGAACGCTGCCGAGGATTCATCCGCTCGTCGACGTGTGCAATGCCGCGTCGCTGGCCTATGCCATTCCGGTAGCCGTGTTCGACGTCTCCCGGATCTCCGGTCACCTGCAGGTCCGCTACGCCGACGGCAACGAAAGCTACCTGTCCTTCGGCGGCGATCTCGAGCATCCGGACGTCCATGAGGTGATCTTCGCCGATGATGCCGGGCAGGCCCACGCCCGGCGCTGGACGAACAGGCAGAGCGCGCTGTCCGCCGCCGCGCCAGCGACCACGCGCGCGCTGATCGTGGCCGAGGCCCTGCATGAATCCGCCGCGGCTGACATTCCCGAGCTGCTGCGATCCGTCGCGCACGAGATCGACGTGCTGTGGTCCGTCAGCCCGGCGTACACGGTGCTGACGCCGGCCGCGCCACGCTTCTCGTTCGCGCCGTGATGGCTGTAGCCCGGCGGCCCGAGGTCGGGCCGCCGGGCTACAGTACTTGTGGGGTGTGGCCCGCCCCTGGCTAGCCTGGGGCGGGCCCGCTTATCCGCGCCGCCTCAACTGCTTAGCTGCGCGGGCTGAGGTGAAGTATGACCACCTCGTCAGTACCGGATCCGCCACCGTTGTTGGTGCCCGACGGCTGTCCGGTCTCGTAGGGATCTTGCTGGGTGGGCCAGCCGACGAAGTGCTGCGAGTCGTACTCGAACCACTCCGAGGCGGTGGTGACCGGGATGACCGGCAAGTTGTCAGCGACGTAGGTTGCCAGCGGGACCAGGTCAGCGGTCTGCTGCGCAGTGGTGGACGCGCCTGCCAGCTTGGCGAGATCGGAGTCGAGTGCCGGATCGTTCAGGCGCTCGTAGTCGCCGGTCGCGGCCGAGCCGCTGTCCAGCGCGCTGTTCAGCCAGTTGTCGTAGAGGTTGTAAGGCGTCAGGCCGTTGTTCGACCAGTGCTCGCTGATCGAGAAGTTGCCGTCACCGACGTCCGCGTTCCAGGCGTTGACCGACAAGCCCTGGAAGTTCGCGTCGATGCCCGCGTTCTTCAGCTCCTGGGCGACAAGCGACCCGACTTCGGCGTAGTCGGTGTAGGCGGACGGGCTGATCAGCGTAACCGCGACGGTCTTGCCGCCCTTTTCGAAGTAGCCGTTGGAGCCGATCGTGTAGCCGGCCTTCTTCAGGATGGCCTTCGCCGCCGCGGCGCTGCCAGTTGGGGAGATGGCGTACTTGGCGAGCGGTCCGCTCCAGGCCTGGAATGTCGGCAGGGTGAGCCCGGTGGCGTTGCTGACCGGGTTCTCTAGCCCGGCCTCGCCCTCGGAGGCCAGCAGGTTGCGGTCGATCGCCGCGCTGATCGCCTGGCGGACGGGCAGCTGGTTGGTCGGCCACTTGTGCAGGTTCGGCATCAGGGCGTTGGTGCTGCCCGGCGCCTCCCAGTAGTGGTGATAGGCGGGTGCGGTGTTGACGAACTGCTTTTGCAGCCCGGGGATGAAGTTGCCTGTCCAGTCGATCTGACCGGAGAACAAAGCGGTCAGCGCGCCGGTGTTGGAGGTGTAGACCGGGAAGTAGACGTTATCGATCTTGACGTCCGATGACTGCCAGTAGTCCGGGTTCTTGGTCAGCGTGAAGCCCTGCGGCGTGAAGCTCTTCAGCTTGTACGGGCCCGTGCCCACCGGGTTGGAGTCGGCGAAGGTTGCCGGGTTCTTGACGCTGCCCCATACCGACTTGGGCAGGATCGGCACGCCGGCGATTTCCTGGAGGTTGGTGTACTGGGAGGTCGGGAAGGTCAGCGTGACGTTGTTGCCGGACGAGGTCACGCTGGAGATGCTCAGGCCGGCGAGGTTGATCGACGGGTTCTTCTTGATCAGGTCGTAGGTGAAGACCACGTCGGCCGGGGTCATCGCCGTGCCGTTGTTCCACTTCACGCCCGACCGGATCGCGAAGGTGACGCTCTTGCCGCCGTTCGACCACGTGTACGACGTGGCCAGCCACTTGTAGTACTTCGGCGGCGCGGCCAGGTCGAACTGCAGCAGTGGCTCGTAGATCAAGCCGGTGGCGCCCATGCCCTGGGGAGCCGCGGTCGAGACGAACGGGTTGAAGTCCTGGGTGATCGTGCTCTCCGGGGAGCTCTCCATGACCAGGGTGGTCGTGCCGCTCGTCTTCGCCGAGCTGCCGGGCGACGTCGAGTTCCCGCATGCAGCCAGCCCGGCTGCCAGCAGGCCCGCCGCCGCGACGGCCACGACCCTTCGATGAGTTAGGTATTTGACACTCATTTCGGCCTTCCTGTGCTCGGGACTGTCAAGTCCAGGTGCGTTGACGCGGAAGATGAATTAGCTCGTGTCCCCACCCCCTTGTCGCGTGGTATCGGCGCCGACGGCGGCAAGGACGCCGGGTGCCGCGACGTCGAGCCGCCAGCATGCGGCCGCCCTGGCCGGTGAGATCGCGAGCAGCGCTGGAGCCTGCGTCCGGCACCGGTCATCGGCGAGCGGGCACCGGTTGCTGAACTGGCATGCGCTGGCCGGCGGCAGGGCGAGGTCGGCCTTCACGCCCGCGCCGATCGAGGGGTCGCGCAGCGTGCCGCCGAGGTGGTCAGGGTCGGGCGCCGAGCTGACGAGAAGCTGGGTGTAAGGGTGGGCCGGGCGCTGCGTCACGTCCTCGGCCGGGCCTTGCTCGACGATCTGGCCCGCGTACATGACCAGGATCTCGTCGGCGAAGTAACGGGCGGAGGCGATGTCATGGGTGATGTAGAGCATCGCGAGCTTGAACCGCTTGCGCAGGTCGCTGAGGAGCGTCAGCATCTCCAGCCGGATCGACACGTCCAGCATCGAGACGGGCTCGTCGGCGAGCAGGACGCTCGGATTGGCGGCCAGCGCCCTGGCGAACGCGACCCGCTGGCGTTGCCCGCCGGAAAGCTCGTGCGGGTACTTGGCGAGGAATGCCTCGGCCGGAGTCAGGCGGACCTGCTCCATCAGCGCCGCGGACTCTTGCCTCAGCTGCGCCCTGGACATCCGGCCGCGATGCAGCCGCAGCGGCCGCTCAACGTGGTAACGGACGGTATGCGCGGGGTTCAGCGAGCTGAACGGATCCTGGAAGACGAGCTGAACCTCGCTCTTGTACTGGCGGAATGCCCGCCGGGTGGAGAGCCGGACGGGCTCGCCGTTGAGATCGATCCAGCCAGCGGTCCGGTATTCCTGGCCCGCCAGCATCCTGGCGACCGTCGACTTGCCTGACCCGCTCTCGCCGACCAGCGCGACGACAGCGCCGCGGTACAAGCTCAGCGAGACATCGCGCACGGCGTGCAGCACCTGGTGGCGTCCCAGATGGAAGTCCTTGCCCAGGGATGCCGCCTCGAGTACCACCGCGCCCCGGGCGGCGGCCGGATGCACCATGCCGCCCGCCGGGCCGTCGCCGCCGCTGCCCGCGCTGGTCATGACGTCAGCTCCTCGGCACCGGGCTGGCTCGTGACCGGCCAGCTAGCGACCGGCCAGCTCGCGGCGTCAGCCGCGGCGAGCTCGGTGGCGGCCGCCGACGTGGCGGCACTGGTTCCGCCTGGCTCATCGGGAAGCACGAACGGGCATGCGGTCACGTGCTGCGCATCGCTGGACGTGCTCACGGGCGCCAGCCGCACCTCGATGCTCGTGCACGCCTCGGTGCCGTCGCTGCAGCGTGGCAGGAACGGGCAGCCGGGCGGCAGGTTACTCAGGTCCGGCGGCGAGCCAGGGATGCCCATTAGCTCCCGGCGCGGCCCGCGCAGTGACGGGAACGACCGCAGGAGCCGCTTCGTGTACGGATGGGACGGCTCGTGCTCGATCTGGGCCGCGCTGCCGACCTCCATGAGCTGCCCGGCGTACATGACCGCGATCCGGTCGGCCAGCTCGAGCAGCAGTGACAGGTCGTGGGTGATGAACAGGACCGCGAATCCCAGCTCGTCCTTGAGCTCCAGGATCTGGGCCAGGATCTCGCGCTGCACGACCACGTCCAGGGCCGTAGTCGGCTCGTCCATGATCACGACTTCCGGATCGGTTGCCAGCGCCATGGCGATCATCACGCGCTGGCGCATGCCGCCGGACAGCTCATGCGGGTAGCTGCGCAACCGGGAGCGCGGGATGCCGACCATGTCGAGCAGCGCGCCGGCTTTCTCATGCGCTTCGGCGGCAGGGATTCGCAGGTGCGCGTGGATCACGTCGAGTAGCTGCTCTCGCACGCGCAGCACGGGGTTGAGCGCGTTCATGGCGCTCTGGAAGACGATCGCGATCTCGCGCCAGCGCAGTTCCTTGAGCTGCTCGGCGCTCAGCTTGAGGATGTCGACCGGCGCGGTTATCCGCTTGCCCTGGTAGCGAACGCTGCCGCCGGTGATCACGGCCGGCGGCCTGAGCAGCCGGCAGGCGCCGTAGGCCAGGGTCGACTTGCCCGAGCCGCTCTCACCCACGAGGCCGACGATCTCGCCAGCGTGCAGGTCGATGCTCACGTGATCCACTGCCCGCACGCCATCTTCGGGGGAGCCGTAGACGACGGACAGGTCGCTCATGGCGAGGATCGGGTCGCCTGCCGTCATCGCGCTTCACCGCCCCGAGATGGCAGCCGGCCGGACCGGTCGCGGTCGTCCAGCAGCGAGCTGCGGGAGAAGTAGTGCGCGAGCGCGGCTAGCGGGCGGCGCTGGGGCGCGGCTGCTAGCAGGACCGGCGTCGGGTCGGTGGGACGCACCCGGCGCCCCCCGACGCGGGACGATCGGGCCGCGTCGCGCAACCGGGGATTGCCAAGCTCGTCGATCCCGGTGTTCAGCAGGACCAGCGAGGTCCCCATCAGCGCCACGGCGAGCCCGGGGGGCACGAACCACCACCACGCGCCGAGCTGCAGCGCTTGCTGGCTCTCGGCCCAGTAGAGCATCGTGCCCAGGCTCCAGCTCGACAGGTTGGTCAGCCCGATGAAGGCGAGGGCGACCGAGGTCCCGATCGCGTACAGGACCGTGTTCACGAAGTTCGCCGCGATCAGGCTGATCTCGTTCGGCACGATCTCGAAGGCGATGATCCGCCAGGTACTCTCACCGGTTTCGCGGGCGGACGCGATGAAATCCCGGCCCCGGATCGACAAGGTCTGCGCGCGGATGACCCGCGCGCCCCAGGCCCAGCCCAGCCCGCTCAGCACCAGCACCGTCGCGAGCTGACCGGTCTGCGGCAGGAAGCCGAGCAGGATGATGAGCAGGGGCAGCGCCGGAATCACCAGGAACACGTTGGTGATCATCAGCAGGATCTCGTCCCACAGCCCGCCGAGGAAGGCTGCGGTGACGCCGACGATGACCGAGAGGGTCGTCGCGATCAGGCCGACAAGCAGCGCGAGCTCCAGGGTGAGCCGTATCCCGATCAGGAGCTGTGAGAGCACGTCCTGGCCGCTCTGAGTGGTGCCGAGCAGGTGCGCGGCGTCCGGGGCGTGCAAGGACGCGCTCAACGATGGGTTCTGGTAGGAGGGGTCGTATGGGGCCACCATCGGCCCGATGATGGCGGCCAGCACGAAGAATCCGAGCAGGACGACGCCAACCTTCGCCTTCAGCGGCAGGCGCGCCCACCGGCCAAGTTGCCGGGCCGGCTGAGCCAGCATGGCCGGGTCCGTCGTGAGTGTCAGCGCCGCGGCCATCAGCGTGCTTCCTTGGCCCGCGCTCGCGGATCGACCGCGACGATGACCAGGTCGACGATGAGATTGGCCAGCAAGACGGTGAACGTGATCACCAGGAAGATCGCCTGCATGAGCGGATAGTCGTTGGAGGTCACCGCGTTGAGCAGCAGCAGTCCGATGCCCGGATAGGAGAACACGATCTCCATGACGATGGCGCCCGACACCACGAAGCCGAGCGCCAGGCCGAAACCCTGGAGTTGCGGGAGTATCGCGTTCCTCGCCGCGTACGTGATGATGACGCGGCGGTTGGACAGCCCCTTCGCCTGAGCGGCCAGGACGTAGTCCTCGCCGACCGTGGTGATCATGACATTGCGCATCTGCAGCATCCAGCCGGCCACCGAGGTCAGCACGATGGTGAACGCGGGCAGGATCGAATGGTCGATAGCGCTGCCGATAAACGCCCAGTTCCACCCGGGTATCAGGCCGCCGGTATAGCCCTGGCCGATCGGGAACAGGTGCAGCGTGACGGCGAGGACGTAGAGCAGGATCAGCGCGAGGAAGAAGTACGGAATCGCCTGCAGGAACATCAGCCCGGGCAGCGCCCGGTCGGCCCAGCCGCCATGCCGCCAGCCAGCCAGGATCCCAAGCCCGGTGCCGAGGAAGAAGGCGATCACGGTGGCGGTGCCGACGAGCGTCAGCGTCCACGGGACGGTCTCGGCGACCAGAGTCGAGACCTTCGCCGGGTACTCGGACACGTCGGTGCCGAAGTTGAAGTGAGCGACGTCGCCGAGGTAGGTGACGTACTGGTGCCACAGCGAGCCTGGGTGCCCGACCCCGAGCATCGCCTCCAGCGCGCGATAGGCGGACGGCGTCAGGTTGGGGAATTTCGACATGATCGCCTGGACGGCGGTTCCGGGCATCGCCCGCGGGATGAAGAAGTTAGCGGTCAGCGCGGCCCACGCGGCTACGACGTAGAAGATCAGGCGGCGCAGTATGAAGGGCATCGCCGGCTCCTAGCTTGCTGCCGTTGGGTGCGGGAGGTTCTGGTAGGTCGGGACCGGACTGCGGCCCGCAGTGCCTGGCGGGCAGCCGCAGCTCCGGCGGAGCACCAGCTCGGTCGGCAGCAGCTCCACCTGCGGCGGAAGGTCGGGCTGGGCGATCCGGTCGAGCAACCGGGCGCACGAGTGCTCGCCGAGCAGCCGCATCGGCTGATGGACCGTCGTCAGCGTCGGCTCGCTCAGGCCGCCGAGGAAGATGTCGTCGAAGCCGACGACGGCGATGTCCTCCGGGACCCTGATGCCTGCACGGCCAAGTGCCTGCAGGACGCCGATCGCCATCTGGTCGTTCGCGCACACCACGGCGTCGGGAAGCGCCGTGCCTGCCGCTCGCATCAGCGCGGCTCCAGCCTCCTCACCGCTGAGCACGCTGAAAAGGCCGTCATAGGTCCCGACGAGCTCGCAGCCAGCGTGCGCTCCCAGGACCTCGTGCAGCGCCAGCCGCCGTTCCTTGGCGTCAGGAGCAGTCCGCGGACCATCGACGTGAAAGAACCTGCGGCGCCCGTGCGCTGCTACCAGGTGACTCACGACGGCAGCCGAGCCCGCCCGGTTGTCCGCGGTGACGACGTCGACGGCCTGCTCGTCCGGGTCACCTGCGACGACGACCACGGGCAGGCGCGTAGCCAGGCGAGCCAGGAAGGGCGAGGGGACGATTCCCTCGCCAATCAGCAGGCCATCGACCTTGCCAGAGAGCGAAAGCAGCCGGGTGAGATCGGGGGCGTTGTCCTCGCGCAGGTAGGTGATCAGCAGCGACCAGTTGAGATCGCGGATCCGCCCTTCGACCCCGCGCAGGACCTCGTCATAGAACAGCAGGCT
>JASHXW010000233.1 GCA_030043395.1 Streptosporangiaceae bacterium | reverse complement strand
GCTGCGCCCTGGCACTCGCTTCGCGGCTCTGCTCGTCCTGGGGGTTAGGCTCACCGGTCATGGCTTTATCCTAGCCGAAATAGCCCTATTTGGAAGCGACACGTTATTATCCTGATTTCGTCGCTAACGGTCTATATCGACCGTGCCTGCGAGTTCCGGGATGCGTGCGCGCTTCAAGGCACCGGCGTCAGTGGTGCGGCTGCTCCGCAGCAGGCAGCAGCACGAGCGCGCGATTGTGCGGGCCCTTGAAGTTCAGGACGACTCGTTCTGACGAGCCGTACGCGGCGTGGTGCTTCTCGATCGCATCCAGCAACTGCTCCCGGCCGAGCTTGGTCGTCTCGGACCAGAAGTTACAGCACGGCACTACGACAACCGGCCGCACCTGGGCCGAATTGACCACCTCGCGCAGCGCATTGTCTGGATGCAGGCCAATCACTAGGTCGTAATAGCTGGCCATATCCGCTTGGTAATTCTCCGCCCGGCTCGAGACGCCGCGAAGAACCCAGCCTCGAGGGTCCACGACGTCGCACTCGATGTTGTGCCGCTTGCGGAGGATGCGAGCGAGCATTCCTTGCCCGCCGGCTACGTCGGCAGCGCTTCGCGCCTGCGGGAACCGGGCGGCAACGAAGTCGGCCACGACCTCGAACCGCCGCTGGTCACCATGAAAGCGATGTGTCGTCACTGCCAGATCCCAGCCCAGGCGCTTCCCCGCGGTTTCGTGGGTCCTTGCCTGTGAGTCGCCCCGAGCAGGCAACCGTGAACCCTACCGTGCGTCACACGATAGCTGCAGGACGGCGTGCGTTTTCCGGACGAGCCGCTCCCAGGTCCGGCTATGACATCCTCCTGCATATGGACCTGGAGATAAATCCGGCGACGCCCGAGCGATTCGATGACGTAGCGACCGTGCTCGGCGGCAATGCTGACCGGGGCTGCTGGTGCCTGTACTTTCGCCTGACGTCAGGCGAGTTCGACCGGGTGCCTGACCGGCCAGGCAAAGTGCGTGAACTGCTGGCGGGCGATCCGGCTCCAGGGCTTCTGGCCTATCGCGACGGAATAGTGGTCGGATGGTGCGGCCTCGGCCCGCGCGCGCAGATGGGCCGGCTGGTCCGCTCCCGGACCATCCCGGCCGTCGACGATCTGCCCGTGTGGAGCGTGACGTGCTTTGTCGTACGGCCGGGTTTCCGCCGTCAGGGCATAGCCCGTGCCCTGCTCGCGGGAGCCGTGTCGTATGGCGCCGAGCACGGCGCGCCTGCGCTGGAGGGCTATCCGATCGACCCGGCCGGGAAGCGCGTCAGCACCTCGTTCGCCTATGTGGGCACGACGTCGATGTTCGAGGCAGCCGGCTTCCGCCGGGTCACGGTGACTGCGGCCCAGAGCGCTCGCCTGCCGCGCTGGCTCATGCGCCACGACCTGACGACTCAGTTTCCGCAAAGGTGAGGGGTTGACCTTAGGGTCGCCGGAAGGCCGATGGTAGTGCCGTGGACGATGAGGAGCTAGTGACCATCGGGCGGTTCGCCCGGCTGACCGCGCTCACGGCCGGCACCCTGCGGCACTACGACGAAGTCGGCTTGCTCGCTCCGGCATGCGTCGATCCCGCCACCGGATACCGCCGGTACCGCCGCGACCAGGCCCGCCTGGCCCGGCAGATCCGGACGCTGCGCTGCTACGGCCTGCCCATCGAGGAAATCCGGCAGATTATCGCCGACCCTGCGGCCGCGCTGGCGCGCGAGATCCTGACCCGTCATCAGGGGCGCCTGGAACGCCAGCGGGAGCTGCTGACTAGCCAGATCCGCGACACCGCCCGTTTCCTGAGCGAAGGAATCACCATGCCCGCACCGCAGGCCGGCTGCCGGCCAGTCCAGATGAAGATCGCCGTCAGCGACATCGACGCCGCCGTCGCGTTCTACGCGCGCGCCTTCGGCTTCCGCTACGACACGGCACGCCGCACTCAAGACGCCGACTACTCGGCCTTCATCTTCGGCCGCTACGGCCAGGACGACTTCTTCCTGATCCACCTCGTTGCCAGCCAGGACGCCATGGACTTGCCCGGCCAGTCGACCTTCGGGTTGCTCGCTGACGACCTCGACGCCTGCCACGCCCGGGCCATCGACGCCGGCGCCACGGAGATCGTGCCGCCACGCGACGCGGAAGGAATGCCCCGGTGCTCGGCAGTGCGCGACCCAAGCGGCAACTGGATCTGGCTTTATCAAGCCTGACTGGAGATTCTGGCCGGACCTAGGAGTCAGCGGGCCGGTTCTCCTGCCCGGTGCACAAGGCGTCAAGCCGCTCAAGCGTCCTGGTCATGTCCTCAACCCAGATGTTGCCGTTGTCGATTTCCAGGCGCTCGTGCTCCGGTGCGGCCGAGCAATCATAGATTTCGGTGACGATGGTCGCGTCGGGGCCGTCAGGCGTGAGCTGGTAACTCCACCGATGTCCCCAGCGAGCCGATTCCTCACTGTCCGGGGCGGAGTTGGGATGGCCGCGTCCGGCTTCCGGCTCCCAGCCGATCACCCGGTCTTGCTGGTACTCGACCACGTGGTTGTTCATCTCGTAGTCGCCGAGCTCGGAGTAGTACATCTTCATGACGAAGACGTCTCCCACGCCCGAGATCACCGCCGGTGAACGCGCGCTCCGCAGCATCTCCGAGCCATCGAAGTCCGGGTGCCGTGCAGGATCGGCGAGGACCTGGAAGATGTCGTGCGCTGGGGCAGAGATTCGCCGCGAGACGGCAACGGGCTGGTAGTCATCGTGGGTCATGCGGCCGAATCCTTCCCCTCACAGCGACGCGAGCGACGCGGCGGCAGTCACCAGGCCGGGAAGCAGCCGCACCCGACGCACTACGCTGACTCCTTTGTCCACATTTGCTCCCGGCGCCGTGTCCACCCTAGCGGCCAGGACACATCAGCGGAAATGACATACGCCCAACAACCGCGCTCGAAAGGCTCCCCCGGGAAGCCTTCCTGGAGCTGCTGGCCGGCAGCCGCCTCAGCGAGAAGAGCCCCACGTAGGCTGAGCCCGGGATGAGCCTCGCCGCAAAGGCGGGACGACGCCGTGGAGGTCGCTGACGATGAGCGGCAAGGTAGTCGTGAACAGGTCGATGTCGCTCGACGGCTTCATTGCCGGTACTGGTCACGCGATGGACTGGGTCTTCGACTTCGTGGCGCCGGATGAGTTCCCGGAGATCGCGGCCGCCACCGGCGCCATGCTCGTCGGCCGGCGCACCGCCGATGTCGGCGCGAGGATGGCTGCCGCGAACCCGAGCGCCGCGTCCTACCCCTTCTCCGGGCCCGTGTTCGTCCTGACCCACGAGCGTCCGGATCACCCGGACCCGGCCGTCACGTACCTCACCGGGGACATCGGGGAGGCTGTCGCTACAGCACTGCAAGCTGCCGGCGGCAAGAACCTCGAAGTCCTGGGCGCTGACGTGGCCGGCCAGTGCCTGCGGCATGGGCTTGTGGACGAGATCCTGGTGTACGTCCTGCCGGTGCTGCTTGGCGATGGCATCCGGTTCACCGCTCCTGGCCTGCCGAGGATAGACCTCGAACCGCTCGACAGCACCAGGTCCGGATCCGTCACCATCCTTCGCTTCCGCGTCCCTAGGCAGTCATCGCAGTAGTGCCGCGCGGAGCTAGCGACCTGACGCCGATGACCCGGCGCATGGCATGACAAGGGCGCCCCCGGGGCAAGTTCCTGTGCATCTCGCAGGGGCGCTGACCGGGGGGAGCGCACATGGCGGTGCGTGCTCGGGGGCTGGATGCCCGGTCGTGCGGCGGGCCGTGATGGCCGAGCATCCCGGCGGGGGGAACGTGCCCGGCCAGGTGCCGGAGGCACAGCCCGGTCCCAGCACGGACGACGATGTTGACCGGCTGCTCAGCGGCCTCACCGAGTTCTTGCTGCTCCATAGCGCCGAGGGCGCTTTCGAGCTGCGGGATACGGTGCGCGCCGTCGGAGGGGTTTACGGTGCTCATGCCGAGGTCCTGGCACTGA
>JASHXW010000232.1 GCA_030043395.1 Streptosporangiaceae bacterium | reverse complement strand
ACCGGCGCCACGAGGGATACCCGCCTGCACCGATAGGCCTTGCTAGCCTGAGTCACGTGCCAAGTCCGTATCGCGAAGTGCCGCCGCCCCTTGAGGGCAATGACTTCGTCATCACGCTGACTGGCACGATCGCGTGGGCCGTGGCGCTCATCGTGGTGATCGCCGCACGGCACTCCTTGCCGCCGGGTAGCCGCTGGTGGATCTGGACCTGCGCCACCGGATTCGGCCTCGGGCTGTTCGGGCTCGTCTACGTGCCTTGGCTCAAGCGGTCCAGGACCAAGGCGGCCGCCGGGCGCGAGCCAGCCGATAGCTGACAGAGTTGGCAGATCGTTAGCGGGCCGGATCCCGAGTCGGCAGGTCGCGACACCCGAGTCGGCAGATCGCTAAAGGACAGACTGGCCTAACAGGAGCTCGTGATCCTCTATCGTCTCGAGGACGCTCTCCGGCATCGCTCCCGGATTCAGCATGTCGTAGCCGAGTTCGTCGACGGCGGGCGTGACCTCACCGCTCACCGATATCGCCATTTCGCCATCGGAGTGCGCACCGCAGCCGTGGTCTACCGACACCACCTTGCCGTCGTCAGGAGCGAACTCGTTCGCGCAGACGCCGAAGACGCGGCCGAGCGGGCCGCTCAGCCTGACCATGAAGCCGCAGGTAAGGCATGGCGCCGGAGCGGTCCGAGCCAGCTGCGACCTGGGACCACCCGATCCGGAGTGCCAGCGGTCGGCCGCCTCGTCACGGCCAACGGCGGACAGAACCCTGGCTGGCCTGACCGCGACTGTGGCTTGCACGCGCGCCCGCCGCGACCTGGCCCGCGGCGCGACGTTCGGCGCCGAATCTGCCGCAACCTCGATCTCGGCCGCGATCCCTGCCTCGCCTGGCGCCTCTGCCTGGGCCGATGTCTCTGCCTGGGCCGATGTCTCCGCCTGGGCCGGTGCATCGGCTTGCGCCTTCGCCTCGGCTTGCGCGTCGGACTCGCTATCGGGCAGAGGCACTCCGGGGCCAAGCCTCCAGACGTCACTGTCGTCCCAGTCGAGCAGGCCAGCCTCGCCGACTATCGCGACAGCGGGGACCAGCCGCTCGTCATCCGCGCTCGCTGGCATCAGGTCGCCGGCCTTGAGGTCGCCGGGACGGATCCGCTCGGTCCACGGCACCCAGGCTGGCGCGAGCAGCGAATCGGGCCCTGGCAGGAGCACGCTCTCGCTGACGGTTACCACCTTGGACCGGGAGGCGCGGGACACGGTCACCGCCCACCGCCAGCCCACGTAGCCAGGATCCAGCGACTCGAACAGGTGCGTGACTACCCTGTCTCCCTCGACCTCGATGCCCACATGCGGGCCCACCTGGCCCGGCCCGGCATCGTCCAGGGCCGCGGCACGGGCAAGCTCGACAGCATCCACGCACGCCTGGTCCGGTTCGGCATGACGGGTGGTCGTGGCATTCACGAGGCTCATTGTCCCGCATCGCGATGTCCGCTCGCATACGGACCGCCAGTTCTGGCGGCGCCGACGACCATGACGAGCGGCCGGCACGCTCGCGTTCCAGGGTTGCCGATGCGGCAATCAGCGCGCTGAGGCCCAATACTGGGTTCATGGCAGACACGGGAGCGGGGGGGCGCGCCAAGCAGGCGACGAAGTCCTTCGTTTCCGCATCGCAGTCGGCGGCGCGTGCTGGGGCGAAGGCAGGCCGGGGCGCGACCCGGACGGTGCACAAGATGGCCAGTGCCTCGGGCGCCGGCCGGACCGGCCTGGCGCATCTGATCGAGCTATGCGCGGCCGGGAGCGTCGGCGACGGTTTCGTCGCAGTCGCGCTTGCCGGGACGCTGTTCTTCAGCACGTCCGTCGACCAGGCACGCGGCAGGGTCGCCCTCGCGTTGCTGATCACCATGGCCCCGTTCGCGCTCCTGGCGCCGTTTATCGGTCCGATGCTCGACCGGGTACAGCAGGGCCGCAAGTACATCCTGATCGGAACGGTGCTCGCCAGGGGCCTGCTGTGCTGGGGCATGGCCGGGGCGGTGCAGCACAACGACGCGCTTGACCTGCTGCCCGCCGCGTTCGGCGTGCTGGTGCTGCAGAAGGTATTCGCGGTCACGAGAGCCTCGGTCACGCCCCGCCTGCTGCCCACCGAGATCACGCTCGTGACAGCTAACTCGCGCTGCGCGCTGGCGTCGCTCATCGCGACGTCGACCGGCGCCGCGCTGGCGGCTGGCATCGACGCGATCACGGGTGGTGGATCGGGCGGAGCGGCCTGGGTCTTGCGGCTCGGAACGATCGTGTACATCCTCGCGGCAGCCCCAGGACTTCGCCTGCCTGTCGGTGTCGACGAGCCGGTGGCCGATGATGGCGGCCTCGCTGGTGAGGCATACGAGGCGGAGCCGGCGCACCCCAACGGCTCGTCGGTCGGATCGGGCGCGGGGACGGCAGGCGCTGAGACCATCGGCGCAGGGCTAGCCGGCGGGGTGCCTTCCGGAGCGGATACGCAGCCAAACGGCCAGCCAGACGGCACCAGCGCCGGGTCTCATCGGCCGGCGTCGGGCACGGACGGGCGCAGGCCATGGTGGAAGCTGTTCCCCTACCCGATTGGGCCAGTCGTTAGCGAGGCCGTTGGCGCCAACGTAACTTTGCGCGCTTACTCGGGATTCATGATCTTCTTTCTGGCTTTCCTTTTGCGAACGGTACATTTCGGTCATGTCTCTGACAAACTTGCCCTCGGCGAGATGATCGCCGGAGTCGCCATCGGCGGCTTCGTGGGCACGGGAATCGGCGCCGCACTGCGCTCGAGGGCACCGCAGATCATGATCTACGGGATGCTCATGTTCAGCCTCGTAGTCACCACGTTGTGCGCCGTGTACTGGGGCCTGTGGGCGGCGATCATCGTCTCGTTCTCCGCAGCGGTCGGGCAGACGCTTGTCAAGCTCGCGCTCGACTCGATCGTGCAGCGCGAGATCCCGCCCGAGGTGCGTTCGTCGACCTTCGCCGCATCCGAGACACTCCACCAGCTGTCCTGGGTGGTCGGCGGCCTGATCGGGCTACTGCTGTCGCTGACCAATAGCGGTGTCGCCGGGC
>JASHXW010000231.1 GCA_030043395.1 Streptosporangiaceae bacterium | reverse complement strand
ACCATTGCGATCAGCACCGCGAGCTCGGTGGTGTCGATCGGTCCCGTGCTGCTGAGCAGGAGCAGGATCCGCCGGATGACGGCGACCAAGCCGACCACGACGAAGGGCTGGGCAACCAGCCGGTGGGTCTGCAGGGACAGGACCACCGTGTGCACGATCTCGATCAGTATGAGCACGAACAGGGCCCGGTCTAGAAGCACCTGAGCAGCCGCCGCGATGCCGCCCGATGACTGGCTCCCGACCATGTCCGCGAACTCGATGATCCCCGAGATCAGCACGGCTCCAGCCAGCACCAGGAGCACCAGCCCGATCAGGACCGAGACCAGGTCCTGCGCATGCTCGAGCAACCACACCGAGGCAGCGATCGGCTTGTGCATTGCCTGGCCGTCTTGGCGTGACCTGTCCTGGCGGGCGCTCCCTGGATCTCGCTGGCCGCCACCTGCTGAAACTGACATCCAGCTCCACATCGGCTCGTGCCACGACGCTCGGTAGCCGGGAATCTTACCTATGCCGCGTTTCCGGTCGGCGACTGCACTCGCTGCAGCGCTACCGGCTGCGCCTCGCAGCGGCGTACGGCTTTGGCTTGCGCAGCAGCCACGCCCAGAAAGAGCGGCGGGGCGGGCGCGCGACCAGGTTGCCGCTGCCGACCTTGCCGGACACGGTGATCAGCAACGAGACCGGGATGTCGCTATCCCACGGTTGCCGTACCCGGACGTTGCCGCTGCGTACCTGGACCTCGTCGGTGTCCACGGCAATGCCCGGCCGGGTCACGATGACCACGTTGCCGCTGCGCACCTCGGCGTCGATCTCCAGCGCCGCGTGCGAGATCACCGCGTCGGTGAAGTCCAGCTTGACGTTCCCGCTCCGCACCCGGACCTCGAGCCGGCGTGGCACGACCCAGCGGCCGTTCCGGATGGCGTTGCCGCTCCTGGCGTCGATGCGCCCGACATCCTTAGGCGCGACCGAGGTCGCCGGGGCGAGCGACTGACTCCCGGCCGGCAGGTCTGCCGTCAGCGCGGCAAGCTCTCCGTAGGTCTTCGCGGAGAACGCAACCTCGACGCGCTGGTCGAGCTCCTCAGACGTCAGCCGCCCGTCGCCCGCCGCGACCCGCAGAGCCTCGATAACCCGGTCCCGGTCCTCGTGCGACGCCCGGAGATTGCCCGACCCTGAGTCCGACCCTAGCGGCGATATCTCGCCCATCATGGGCAAACTGTAACGCTCACGGCTGCCTCGCCTGGAGCGACCTGATCGCCGGCACGGCGATGACCCCGCACGCCACGGCGGCAGCGACCAGAGCCAGGTACGCGCCGATCTCCCAGCTCAGGAACGAGAACGGCTTGAACAGGAAGGCGATGAGAACGAACAAGAACTGCACGCCTGTCCCGATCAGGAGCAGCGGGGCGTGCGCGATCGGCAACCGGAACGGAAGCGCGTCCCAGCCTGCACGCAGGACCAGGTAGACGATCAGCGCCAGGGCGATTACCAGGGATATCACCAGGTAGCCATGTGCCTTAAGCCCGTCTTCGGTGGCTCCGAGGTAGCCGTACCAGGGCAGGAGCAGCGAGATGAGCATCACGATCGTGGCGCCGCCGATGATGCGGTCCGCCTGGCCAAGGCGCTTGAGGTCAAACCGGAACGGCGTCGACGTGCGCTGGACCTGGCCTTGCCAGCCGGGAGCCGGCGGTCCGCCGGACGGCGGCTGCTGGGGCCACTGCTGCTGGGGCCACTGCTGCTGGGGCGGTGGGTACGGTGGCGGTGGTTGCTGGCCGCCAGGCCCGGGCTGGCCGATGACCCGCGTGGGCGGCTGCTGGCCGAAAGGCTGCCCGGCGGACGGGTACTGGCCCTGCGGCTGCTGTGCGGCCGAGTCGTCGCGGCGCAGTGCAGTGCCACAGCTCGTGCAGAAGTCCTCGCCGGGTCTTGTCGGGGCTTGACAGTTCGGGCACATGCCGCAGGCCTCCAGGCAAGGCAGATCAGGATCTCGATGACGAGTAGGTCAGAACGTTATTGTTCGCGTCGCCGGCTACGCAGGTGCCGACAGCGGGACAGCTTACGGCGTTGAACATGTTGTTGCCGTCGATCTTGATCACTTTCGACCAGTTACCGTGCGAATAAACCACGAATCCGCCGGCGTTGTCGACCGCGACGCAGTACCCACCGGACGGGCAGGACACATTGGTTGCCGTTGTGCCGAGCGAACCGTAAGTCCACTGGCGCTTGGTGTAGACGGCGAAACCGCCATTGCCATCCACGGCCAGGCAGAAGGCCGAGCTCGAGCACGACACCTGGGTAAATCCGTTGCTGGAGTCAGCCTGGTAGCCCGCGCTCCATGAGCCGGCCGTGTAGGTGTAGGCGTTGCCTGAGTTGTCGACGGCGGCGCAGAACGTGCTGCTGGGGCACGAGATCGAGACCAAGTCGGCGTAACTGGTCACGGTCGCCTGGGTCCAGTGCGTCTGCGTCCCCGTATAGGTGAACGCGTCGCCGTTGCCGTCCACTGCCATGCAGAACGTCGCTGACGGACAGGAGATGCTGTTGAGGCTGTTCTGGGAGGCGATTGCAATCGGATCGCTCCAGGTGCCCTTGCTGAGGATCACCACGTTCCCTGAGTTGTCAGCGGCAGCGCAGAACCTGGCCGAAGGGCAGGAAATAGAGGTGAGCCCGCCAGCCGAGTCGGTGTCGACAATGGCCCATGCGGTCTTGGCGTTCTCCTGCAGGACGTTTCCCTGCGAGTCGACCGCGAAGCACTTCCCTGCTGCCACACAGGAGATCCCCGACAGGGACGCGTCGTCATTGGTCAGCGCAGGCTGATCGATGGGCACTGGATATGTCCAACCGGAAGCGCCGACAGTGGCCGTGCTCGTCGGGGCTGGTGAGGAGGCAGGCGTCGAGGTCGTGCTCGGAGACGGTGCCGAGCTTGTGGGGCTGGCCGTCGGGCTTGCCGAGCGGGTGGGCGGGGCCTTGTGCCCCGCGGCCGACGGATGGTGCCCGCCGAGCAGCGCGAAGGCCGTGCCGCCGCCAGCGAGGACGACGACGACAGCGATAGCAGCCGCGACCCACCTGCCGCGGTGACGCTTGCGGCGCGGCGGCGCGCCCTCAGGCGGCGCGGTGCTCGGCGGCGCAGCAGCCGCCGCTACGCGGGTGTCGGTGGCGAATGCCGCAGTCGACTGGGTGTCGGTGCTCAGAGCGGGCTCGGCCGACGTCGGTGAGGTCGACCAGTCCGCCGGTCCGACGGGATCTGCGACGCCCGCTGAGCCCGCGGCATCAGCCGGGCCGACCGGCGCATTGACGGGCTCCTGCGGGGAAAGCAGCAGCGGAGTAGCTTCGTCAGGTCCAGGATCCGTTGTCAGCGGACTGCCACACATTTGGCACGACAGCGCACCAGGCTGATTCGCGTGGCCTTGATAGCAGCGCGGCCGCAAGTCGTCCCCGCAGACTCCGCAGAAGGCTGCTCCCATTCGGACGGAATGCCCATTTCTACAATTTGGCACGTTGGAATCCCAGTCTCATCTACAGGCTTGCAATGGCGCATGTTAGGGCGATTCCGGCGCCCACTGCAAGGGGGCTCACTGAGCGGGTGGTCGCGGCAGAGTCCAGGATCCGTCAGGTGCGGGCGCCGCACTGGGTACAGAACGTATTACCTGCGGCAATTGCTCCGCCGCACTTTCCGCAAAATCCGAGCTGTCCGGAACCTTGTTGCTCCGCAGCCGGCCCTCGTGGCTGAGCCACCGGCCCTGCTGGCTGGCTTGGTGGCGCACCTGGCTGGCTTGGTGGCGCACCTGGCTGCCCGGGGGAACCAGCGGTCCATTGCTGCGGAGGGCCGAACCTTGCCTGTCCGGTCTGGCCCCCAGAGGCGGTTGCCGGTGGCTCGATCGGGCTGCCGCACTTGTGGCAGAACTTGTCGTTCGGCAATGCGCCGAACCCGCAGGTTTTGCACGTCCAGCCGGTTTGCAGAAAGCGGGCGACCCGAGACATGAGGCCTTGGAACGGCTGGGCCTGCTGCGACCCGGCAGACTGCGCCGGCTGCCAGGATGGCGTCCCTGCGGCCGGGCCGTAACCGGGAGGCTGGTAGGCAGGCGGCTGCTGCGGTGGCGGCTGCGCAGGCGGGCCCTGGTATGGCTGGCCTCCATACTGCTGGCCGCCCTGCGGTTGGCCGCCGTACTGCGGGACGCCATAGTTCTGACCCCCGTGCTGCTGGCCCTGGAATGGCGCGCCGAACGGTCCCCGCCCATGAGCCGCAGGCCCGCCGCGCTCCGCGTCGTAACGCTGCCGTTGCGCGTCCGATGACAGCAGATCCTGCTTGATCGCGCGGATCTGGTCACGCAGCTGCCGGGACCGCTCTGGCGCGGTCACGGAGAGCGCGGTGGCCTGGCGGCTCATCCGCTCGACTGCCGCAGTCAGTTCCTCGGTGCTCGCCGTCGGCTCTACGCCAAGCAGCGCGTACCAGTCGGGCCGTGGCTGCACGGGACCGGGCTGCGGTTGCATCGTGGACCCCCTAACGCACCGTCAGCGTCTGCGCTGCCCGGTCGGCCTCAGGGTCGGGCTGGTGGTTCGCGTGCACGATGGTCGTTGTCGCTGCCAATCCCGTCTCCCTATCGGCTGCCGACACTTGCAGTATGCCGTCCTTGTCCAGCCGCATCGTCACGACAACCTGCTGGTGAGCAGGTCGATTCGGCGGCAGCCCGTCGATGACCACCTCGCCGATCCGGCGGCATAGCCGCGGGTCAGTCTCCTCGCCCTCCAGGACGGGCACCACGATCCTTCGCTCGTCTGGCCGGGCAGTGAGCAGCGTCCGCTTGGCCTCGACGGGTAGGGACGTGTTGCGCGGCAGCAGCGGCTGCACGACCTGCCGGCCGGACGAACCTGCCGCGGCATCGAGGACGGTGACGCCTAGAGTGTGGGCAGCGACGTCAGTGATGGTCAGCTTCTCCAGGTAGTCGCGGGCCGACGCCTTCATCTTCAGCTCGGTGCCGTTGGAAAGCTGCTGTTGCGCGCCGAACAAGGCAGCGCCGAGTGCGACCGCCTCATCGGGCGGCACAGAGGTATCTGGAGCCGTACCGAAAATGTCGGTGATTCGCTCCTTGACGGCCGGGATCCTAGTAGAGCCGCCGACGGCCAGGACGAAGGCGACATCAGACGGCGCGGCTCCAGCGGCAGCCAGGACGTCGCGCATCTTCTCAGAGACCTCGTCAAGAAGCAGCTTGCTGCGCCGCAGGAAGGTCTCCCTGCTGACCTTCACAAGCAGCATCAGCCCTGCGGCGTGGAGCGGGACCGTGGTCAGCTCACGCTCGCTGAGCTGATGCTTGGCTTGCGTGGCGCCGCGCAGCCAGTCCTGGGAAACCTGAGTGCACTCCTCGAGCGAGAGCACCGCGGGGTCGTTGATGTCCAGGCCGTACTCGGCGCGGAATTGCTCGACGAAGTAGTCAAAGAGAACCATGTCGAAGTTCGAGCCGCCGAGGTAGAAGTCGCCGCCGGTGGCCCGGACGGCCAGGTCGTGGCCGTCGTAGTCCATGACGGTGACGTCGAAGGTGCCGCCGCCGAGGTCAAGGACGACGCCGGTCGCGCCCGCTGGCCGCTTGTCATACCCGAACGCCAGCGCCGCGGCGGTCGGCTCGGAAAGCAGCCCGATCACGTCAAGGCCGGCGAGTTCCGCCGACCGGCGAGTGGCTGCCCGCATCGTGTCGTTGAAGTACGCGGGCACCGTGACCGCGGCCTGGCTGGCACTGGCCTTGCTGCCGCTGGCGAGCCGCGCGTCCGCGGCCAGCTTGCGCAAGATGAGGGCGGAGACATGTTCTGGCCGGTAGCCGATGCCCTGATAGTCGAACGTCCAGTCCGAGCCCATGTACCGCTTCACGAGCTGGACGACCGACTCGGGGTCGGTACCCAGCGCGTCCCTGGCCTGTTCGCCCACGACGACGGTTTGGCCGTCGAAGAACACGACCGAGGGCGTCGTCAGCGAGCCCTCCGAGTTCGCCAGGACAACCGGCGTCCCTGCGCTGTTGACCTGCGCCACGACCGACAGGGTGGTCCCGAGATCGATCCCCAGGGCGGTCGCCTCAGGCATGCCGGGTCTCCTGACCAGATTGGCGGGTTGGCTCATGCCGTGTCGGCTTATAGTACGAGCCGCTGTCTGGAAGCATGGCCTGTGACAGGACGGCTGTCGCCGTTACCATGGTGAAAGTGTCCAGGGTTAAGGTATTTGACCGACTGCCACGGCTGGAGCCAGCATGTGCCAATGCGCTAACCCCGTCCCTGGCGAGTGCTCGTGGCTGCTCCTGGAGCCGCAGGTCGAACTCGCCAAACAGTCATCCAGAGTTCGTCTAGCCGTCATGTCGTTGCTCCCGTGGACAGCACTGTGATCAGCGACCGTGTGTGCGTGCGCATCGCATATGTCACAGAGTCCTTCCCGCCCGACGTCAACGGCGTCGCCAGCACGGCAATGAGAGTGACCGAGCATCTCGTCATGCAAGGTCATCAGCCTCTGGTGATCGCCCCAGCACCCGCTCGGGGCACTCCGACCCTGGATGCCACGCTCGGGTTCCCGGTCGTCCGGGTCCCGGCCTTCAGCCTGCCCCTCTACCCCGGTTTCCGAGTCGGGCTGCCGCTGCCGCGAGTCCGCAAGGTGATCGCCGATTTCGGCGCCGACCTGGTGCATCTGGCCGGACCGGTCTGGCTCGGCGCGAAGGGCGGCTCGTCCGCCCGGAGCCTCGGCCTGCCGACCGTCGCTGTCTATGCCACCGATATCGCCGCGTACGCGCGCACCTATCACCTAGGTCGCCCGGGCGAGGCGTTCGGCTGGTGGCACATGCGCAATGTCCACAACTCAGTCGACCGCACGCTGGCGCCGTCCACTGCGACCGCTGCCGACCTGCAGGTGCGCGGCTTCGAGCGCGTCTGGGTGTGGGGTCGCGGCGTCGACACCGAGCGATTCAACCCGTCCAAGCGCAGCGCCCGGCTCCGGGCCCAGATCGCGCCGGACGGCGAGCTCGTCGTCGGCTACGTAGGCAGGCTCGCCGCGGAGAAGCGCCTCGAGCTACTCACCGGCGTGGCCGCCATGCCCGGTGTCCGCCTGGTCATCGTCGGCAGCGGCCCGCATGAGCCCGTCGTCCGGCGCTTCCTGCCGAACGCGCTGTTCGTAGGCCAGCGCCAGGGCGACATGCTGGCCAGGCTGTACGCCAGCTTCGACGTGTTCGTTCATGCCGGTCCGTACGACACTTTCGGGAACACCCTTCAGGAGGCGGCGGCCAGCGGCCTGCCGGTAGTGGCCCCCGCGGCGGGTGGCCCGCTCGACCTGGTCGAGGATGGGAAGACGGGCTTTCTCGTCCCGCCTGAAGACGCTGGCGCGCTCGCCGATGCCGTGTCTGTGCTTGCTGCCAGCGATGAGCTGCGGCTCGCTCAGGGCCGGGCCGCGCGGCTCGCCGTTCTCGGCCGCAGCTGGCCTGCCCGCTGCGACGAGCTGATTGGCCATTATGAGGCGGTGCTCGGGCGATCCGAGGCACCCATCATCATTGCGGGAGCAGCTGCATGACCACATTCGCGGCACTCGGCGATTCCATCACCCTCGGTGTTGGCGATCCTGTGCGCCCGGCCGTCAAGGGCGCGTCCAGGTGGCGCGGCTGGGCGGCGCTGCTGGCAGAGGGCCTGCCTGAACCTGAACTGCACATACTGGCCGGGAATGGCGCGTGCGCCACTCAGATCGAGTCGGAGCAGCTCCCCCGTGCCCTGGAGCTGAAGCCTGACATCGCAAGCGTCGTTTTCGGCATTAACGACACCCTGCGGCCAAACTTCGATCCAGAGCGGATCATGGCGTCGGCGGCTCATACTGTCGGAGCACTTCGCGAGAGTGGCGCGCACGTGCTCACCATGCGGCTGCCTGACGCCGGCTGGATGCTCGGCCTGCCCGTCGCGCTCGCCAGGCCGCTGTCGCGCAGGACTCACATGGTCAACACGGTCATGGACGAGATCGCGCAGCAGTTCGGCACGCTGCACTTCGATGCTGCCGGCAATCCGGAAACCTACGACAAGCAGATGTGGGCGGTCGACCGCCTGCATCCGAACGAGCGCGGGCACCGGATGATCGCCCGCTCCTTCCACGCGCTGCTCGCGGAAGCTGGCGCGGAGACCGGCACGGCGCCGGACGCCGAGCCGGCGAACAAGCCGCCGAGCAAGCTCGCCGAGTTCGCGTGGATGTCGACCAAGGGAACCGCCTGGGTTGTCAAGCGGTCGACCGACATGGTGCCGTACTTGCTGTCGCTGGCCGTCAGGGAACTGCGCGGCCGTGGCGAGCCCGAAGTCGAGCCGGAGATCGACGAGGTCACCGACCCGGTGCTGCTGCAGACCTAGATGCCGTGGCTGGGGCGCGGGCCTAGTCGTGCCCCAGGCCAGACCATGGCGGCCTGCGCCACTCCACGCCGGCGTTACTGGCCAGCTTGCTCAGCGAGTCGGACAGCGCAGCAAGCTGCTCCTGGTTCATGCCCTCGCGCAGCGCGGCATCGAACTCCATCGCTGCGACCCTGAGCCGGTCGAAGGCGGCCTCGCCCGCCTCGGTGACCTCGACAACGTGGATCCGGCGGTTCGCCGGGTCGCGCCGCCTGGTGATCAGGCCCGAGGCTTCCATCGCGTTCAGGTGGTGGGTGAGCGTGGCTTCCCTGACGCCCACCGCCTCGGCGAGGTCACGCTGGCTGCCGACCCGGCGGCTCTTCATGCTGAGCAGGATCTGCCAGACCGGCAGCGACCCGCCCGCTTGCGCGAGAGCCTCGTCGAAGGCCCGGCCCACGGCGCGGGCGACCTGGGTGAGCTGCAGGCCGACCGGCGTCTGGGCTGGTTGCATGCGGGCAGGCTATCCCATGGCGCGATCTAACAGTTAGAGCTCTAAACCACGGTGGTCACCGGCCGTCCGGCTGGCGGCCCGCACCAGGTTCCGAGCGCATCCCGAAGTCCGGCGTACCGGCGGACGGGCGAGGAGTCCGAGCTGGCCCAGGCCACGTAGCCGTCCGGCCTGATCAGCATCAGCCCGGCCGGCGGAGCGACCGGCTCGACGACCTGGACCCGGCCAGGCCACTGCGCGAGCAGCGCGGGCAGCTCAAAGCTGGCGAGCGCCTGCGGGCTGCCGGCGAGCACGAATCCCCCGTAACGCAGCGCCTCGTAGAGCCGCCGGTGCCACCCGCGACGGAGTTCGAGGTCGGGCGCGCGCTCGCCTTCCAGCCGCGAATGGCCGGGATAACGCAAGTCCAGGCCGCACATTCCACGGGCTAGCCGGCCGGCGAGCGGCCGGACCCTGGTTGCCAGCCCGGCGGCGGCACCGATCCAGGCTGGTTCGAGCAGCCCCGCGCGCAGCAGGTTCTGGGTGATCCGCTGGGCCGTCCTGCCGGCGTGCTCCCGCTCGCGGCCGTAACTGTCGAGCAAGCTGTGGTCGGCAGTTCCGCGCAGCACGGCGGCTAGCTTCCAGCCGAGGTTCGCGGCGTCCTGCAGGCCTGCGTTCAGGCCCTGGCTGGCCAGCGGGACGTGCGTGTGGGCGGCGTCGCCAGCCAGCAGTACCCGGCCCGACCGGAACTGCGGTACCCGCCGTTCCTCCCCCGGCAGGCGAGCCGACCACCTCGCGTCGTGCATGCCGAAGTCGTCGCCGAGCACCGCCTGGGTGACCTCGCTGACCTCGGGCAGGTCGACGGCCGAGGTAACCGGCTCCTCGCGCCAGCGGCTCCAGGCCATGACCCGGTACCAGCCATCCCCGAACGGGAGAATCAGCGCGAGGCCGTCGTAGCTAATGCCCGCGGTAATGCTCCCCGCGGTGATGCTGCCCGTCGTCATGCCTTCGGCGGGTTCCGCGCCGCCGGTGCCTCCCTCGGCTGGCCCGGGCCGGGCGTCAGGCGCTCTGGCGGTGAGAGCGCCCGGTGGCGGGCGGCGCAGCCGGACGTCGGCGGCCATTAGCGAGCGGAACACTGGCCGTCCAGGGAATGGCAACCGCAGAGCCTGCCGGACGGTGCTTGCGGTCCCGTCGGCGCCGATCAGGTAGCTGGCCTGCCAGCGCCGGGCCCGGCCAGCCGCTGGCTTCGCGTGGATCTCCACGCCATCGCGGTCCTGCCTGAGCCCAGTGACCTGCGTGCCCCGGCTGATCAGGGCTCCAGCCGAGCGCGCCCTGCGCTCCAGCAAGCGCTCGGTGTGCAGCTGCGGCGTGACGAGCAGGTACGGGAACCGGCTTGGCAGCCCGGACAGGTCGATGCGTTCGGCGCGGTCCGGGCCAGCGACCCGCCCCGGGCCATCCCGGCGATCGCGACCGGCGGCATGGCCAGCGCTACTCAAGCGCAGGAGCGTCACCGGGTGGCCGACGGAAACCAGCGAATCCGCGATGCCGCGGGCATCGAGCTGCTCCAGTGTCCGGGGCTGCAGGATGACGGCCCGCGACAGTCCCGGCGGACGCGGCTCGCGGTCGAGCACGTTCACGCTGATCCCCGCCAGGGCCAGATCGCCGGCTAGCAGCAATCCAGTCGGCCCGGCTCCGACGATGAGCACGTCGGACTGCTGGGTGGCGTTCAGGCGCTGGCCGCCTCGAGGTCGCGCCCAGGCCGCTCACGACTCGCGGCGAGCTCGTGGGTGATCTCGGACAGCAGCTCGAGCAGCCTGGGATGCAGTTCCGGATTCCAGCCGGAGCATAGCTGCGCGATCCGGTCCTGGCTGGCGGCGAACATCTTGGCGTACGCCGACTGGCCGGCGGGGGTCAGCTCTTGCGCCCGGATCGGATCGGGCGGCCCGGGCTTGACGTAGCCGGCCTCCGTCAGCTCGGCCATCCGCCGGTCCAGCTCCGAGATGCTGATCGACAGGTGGCTGGCCAGCCCGGCAGCGGACTCGCCATTGTGCTCGCCCACGCGCAGCAGCAGCCAGCCAGCCCGCGGCGACAGGTTCAGCCCGGCACTGGCGACGATGCCGCCGTAGATATCGCGCCGCCGCTCGCGACTGAGCAGGGAGCTGATAGCCCGGCGCATTTCCTCGTCGGAGGTCCTGATCGTCGGCCGCGAGGTCGGTGCGAGCCGGTCGGCCGGATCGACGGCGCGGGTCGTCGCGCGCAGCGGCTGCTCCTTCAGGGTCCACGTCAGGGCGAACGCCAGCGCGCCGACCGGGACGGCAGCGAGGAAGACCGTGCGGATGGACTGGGCGTACCCGGCGACGAGCGCGGCGTGGATCGGGGCGGGCAGCCGGGCCAGGGCCGCCGGGCTGGCGCCGCTGGTCACGCCGACCCCTGGAGGCAGCGCGAGCCCGTGCAGCGCCGCGGAGATGTTGCCGGGCAGGACGTTGTCGAAGATCGCCCCGAAGACCGCGGTTCCGAAGGATCCGCCGATCGAGCGGAAGAAGGTGGCGCCCGATGTCCCGGCGCCAAGGTCGGCGTACTCGACCGCGTTCTGCACCGCGATCACGAGCACCTGCATGGTGGCGCCGATTCCGACGCCGAGGACGAACATGGCGAGCGAGGACTGCAGCGTGCCAGACGTCACGCCAAGACGGGAGAGCAGGAACAGGCCCGCGGTCATGATGGCCGTGCCGATGACGGGGAAGATCTTGTAGCGCCCCCAGCGCGAGACGAGTTGCCCGGTCAGGATGGACGTGGCCAGCAGCCCGGCCATCAAAGGCAGCAGCCGCAAGCCCGATGACGTCGGGCTGACGCCCTTGACGACCTGCAAGTACTGGGGCAAGTAGGTCAGCGCGCCGAACATGGCGAACCCGACCACGAACCCGATCGCTCCCGCCGCCGAGAACACCCGCAACCGGAACAAGTGCAGCGGAAGTACCGGCTCGGCGGCCCGGCGCTCCATCAGCACGAAGCCGACGATGAATGCGAGGCCGAGCACGCCAAGGGTGATGATCGGCCCGGACAGCCAGGGAAAGGTCACCCCGCCCAGTGAGGTCAGCAGGACCAGGCTCGTGGCCGCGCCGCCGATCATGATTGCGCCGAGGTAGTCGATGGAGCGCTGCCCCCGGCCAACTCGCCTGGGCAGGACCACCGCCACCACGATCAGCGCGATGATGCCGATCGGGATGTTCACGTAGAACACCCAGCGCCAGGTAAGCGTGTCGACGAAGAACCCGCCTATCAGCGGGCCGACTACGCTGGCGACGCCGAACACGGCGCCGAAGAGCCCCTGGTAGCGGCCGCGCTCCCGCGGCGGGACCACGTCACCGACGATGGTCTGGGCGCCGACCATCAGCCCGCCGCCGCCGATGCCCTGCAGCGCGCGGAAGATGATCAGCTCCGTCATCGTCTGCGATAGGCCGGACAGCGCGGAGCCGATCAGGAAGATCACGATCGCGGCCTGGAAGAACAGCTTGCGCCCGTAGAGGTCGCCGAGCTTGCCCCAGAGCGGGGTGGATACCGTCGATGCCAGCAGGTAGGCGGTGACGACCCAGGACAGCCTGGACAGGCTGTGCAGATCGCCGGCGATCGTCGGCAGGGCCGTGGCGACGATCGTCTGGTCGAGCGCCGCCAGCAGCATCCCGAGCATGAGCCCGCCGATGACGATCAGGATCTGACGCTGGCTCAGTTGCCGCCCGCCCGTCCGCTCCTGCTCGCCCACGGTTTGGGTCACGTTACGTTATTTCCCGCGCGGTGCCCCGGTCTATCATCGGGCAGCGCTTTCACCAGGCGGCGTCCTCGATCGCCGGGATGCCAGGACCCGCGGTGTCGAGCCACTCGCGCAGGGCCAGCGTGGCGCGCGTGTCGTCGCGGTTGTAAGCCAGGAGCCACTCGCGCGCCGCGTGCGGCTCTGCGCCGACCGCCAGGTCGTACCGCAGCAGCGACTCGGCTCCGCCGGGGTCCTCCACGCTCCAGGCGAAGCCGGCCAGCGCGGCGACGGTCTTCAGCCCGATGGACGTCCCGGTGATCAGCTGGCTGTCAAAGACGCGCAGCAGGTCGATCCACTGCGCGGATGCGATGAATGCGCCGACCTCGTCCGGCACCCCGGCGGCGGCGCCAAGCCGGCTGAGCTGGGAGTTCTCTGCGGCGGCGTTGTAGCAGTAGGCACGCAACCGCAGGCCGGCGGCTGCGGTGCGGTCTCGCAGGCCGGACAACCACTGCCAGAATCGCGCGAATACCTGCGTCTCGACCTCGGCGCTCATCGGCTCCCAGGTGCAGAACGGGTAGTACCCGGCTACTTCGGCACCGGCACGGCTGGTGACGAGCGCACCCCAAAGGTAGACGCCGTCTTGCGTGTTCTCCATGTCGATGTCCACCTCGACATCGCCGCGCGGCACTTGCACCGCGGTGACGCCACGCCGGCGGTAGGCCGGGGAGCCGCCGAGCGCCGCCCGGGCCAGGTCGATCTGCAGCGCGAGGTCCGTCATGGGCTCGTCGCAGTACGAGGCGGTGCGGCGATCCAGGCCGCGCGCGTCGCCGAGCACGGTCAGGCCGGCGGCGGCCAGGCGTGCCGCCTGTGCCTGGCCCGGCGCGAGCTCGGCCAGCGACGTGTCGCCAGGCAACTCCCCGAGCGCGGCCAGGACAGGCCGCAGGTCAACCCCGGCCCCCACCAGCTCGGCCGTGCGGTGGTCCAGCGACGCGAGCGAGGCACGGTCGTGAACGTCGTGGTCGCGGTGCACGCGCCACTTGTGCCAGCCGACCCGCGGGAGCAGGCTCACGTCTCCCGAGCCCGCCCGCAAGATCGGACCGCAGAGGTCGCGCCAGGGGCATTCCGGGCACTCGGAGATTCGCACCGGCACGACGAGCGGCCGCACAGCCGGGTCGGCCAGGTGCCGCATCGCGACGGCGATGATGTCGAGCCGGAAGTCGAACTCGAAGTCGTAGACGGCCATCGTCGAGCGGAGCGCCGGCCGGCCTGAGGCGGAGGGGGTCTGCCAGATCGGCGCGTCCAGGTCATACCAGGTGACCACCTGGTCGACTCCGACGATGCCGCCGTAGCGGCCGTCAGTTGCCGCCAGCCCGGCTGCTTCCAGCATCCGCTGGTAGTGCGCGAGCTGCAGCATGTCCTGGCGGCGCTTGCGCGCCGATGCCGCCGGGTCAGCGGCGGCTGACTCCATCGACGGGAAGTCCAGCTGCGAGCACAGCGCGCGCAGGCCAGGTCCGCCGGACTGCAGCGTCCGGTGGTGCTTGATGTCCACTGGGCGGTAGCCCGGGCTGTCCTGGCTCGCGGCGACCAGCAGGTCGGGCTCCCCGACCCGCCTGCCGGCCTCGTCGGCCGGCAGGCGCCCGCCGATGATCAGCGGCACGCAGGCAGTCATCGCGCCGAGCGTTGCCGCCTCTCGCTCGGCGCGCTTCTCGCGGTCCGGGTCGGCGAGGATCGCGGCGCCGGGATGCAGCCTGCGCAGCCGGGCGAAGACCTCGGCCTCGAACTCGCGGCCGAGCTCGAAGCGGCGCTCGAGCTCGGGCGGCACTGGCACCGGCTCGCCCGGCATGATCGCGTCCCACTGCGCCCGGACCGGGCATTGCTTAGCGACGTAGCCGCCCTGGGGGGGCACGGCCGACACGTCATAGCGGGTAGCCACGGCCCGATGCTACGCAGCGGCACTGTCAGTCGGGCGCTGGCGCGGGCTCGTGCTCAGCCATGTCGGCGGGGATCTCCGCCTCGATCACGACGTCGGCGGGTGGCTCGATCGGCACGATAGGCTCGGCGATCGCCGTGGACTTGGCGAGCTGCCCGATCCCCCAGAAGGCCGCCAGGACCGCGACGATCTCGACGGCGATCCTGACCGGCCCGCCGCCGAGCCGCTCGTGGTAGATCAGCAGCCCCAGCATGGATCCCACCGCGGGATCCAGGACAGAGAACACCGGCAGGAACGCGGCCAGGCCGGCGCTGCGGTACCCGTTCTGCTGAACCGTGTAGGTCAGCAGGCCGATGGCGACCAGCAGGTACAGCGCCGGATCGGCGAAGACTCCGAGCTTGGTGGTGCCGACCGCGAATGCGACCGTCTTGGTGGTCGCGTCGGTGGCGCCTGCCGCGATCCCCCCGCCCACGCCAAGCATGAGCGCGCGGCGCAGCGGGGGCATCTTGACCGACAGCAGTCCGGACAAGATGGCGATCACGCCGGCGATGGCCGCCGCGACGCCGAGATCGGCGAAGCTCGCAGAGGTATGGCCGCCGGAGGGGCGCGCGACGGACAGGAACACGACCAGGCCGGCGAAGGTCGCCAGGGCCGCCAGCCACTCGATCGGGCGCATCCGCCGGTGGTCCGCCCACGCCGCGAGCGCGAGCGCGAAGAGCAGGCTGCTCGCCAGCACCGGCTCGACCACGACGAGCCGCCCCAGGCCGAGCGCGGTCGCTTGCAGCGTGATGCTGAGGATGATCAGGCCGAGTCCGACCAGCCACAGCGGACGGCGAATGAGCCGCAGCAGCACCGCGGAGTCGAATGCCGCGGAGGTGCGCAGCTTCGATGCGACGCGCTGCTGCACCACGTTCGCGACGGCAAAGCTGATCGCCGCCGCGACGGCGAAGAGGATCGCCAGCGGCTGGGTGCTGCTACTCGTCAGCGAGGCGACGGCGCTGGCCATTACCGGGCTGCAGCAGGGAAACTCATTGCCATGTCCGACATCATGACGTTCCAACGGCCTTTCCGGCTATAGCCGGGCCGCATGACTCGCGGCCCGGGCCTGTTGACCTAACGACCGGGAAGCCGGTTGAGTTCAGGTCCCGATGTCCGGGTAGGGCACGCTCCAGTGACCGAGCCGGGCCGCGAACTCGCGCTGGAAGGCCAGCGGCTCGGCGTAGTCGCGCTCGAACAGCGCGATGAACAAGGTCAGCAGCAGGAAGTTGTGCGCCCCGAGCTCGAACAGCCGCACGTAGTCGTGGCTGGCCAGGGCCCAGCGCTCCTCGTCGGTGAACTTCAGCCAGGTGCTCCGCTCGCTGGATGGGCAGTTGAGTATCACGTTGGCGCGCTCGTCCTCCCACCACGCCACGGTGGCCTGCGGGTCGGCGCGGTACCGCTCGACCAGCTCGGGGTCGCGGTCGATCGTGTAGAGGAACTTGTCGAGCAGGTACTTGCTCATGCCGCCCCCTTGGGATACCAGGTGAAGTAGGCCTCCATCGTGTGGAACAGGTCGAGCGAGTCGGTGTAGTCGGCCTTGGCGTTCTCGCCAGCGACCCCCATCATCAGCATGAAGTCCATGAAGCCGTGCGTGGCGTTGCCGGGCAGCCACAGGCTGTCCAGGCTGACCTCGGCCAGCGCGGATTCCAGGTCACCTGACGCGATCCACTCCACGGCCTTGCGGTCGAACTCCGGGTCGGGTCCGTGCGGCCCGAACTGGCGCGGCCCGCCAAGCTCGAGCGAGAGGTGGCCGGTGCCGATGATGACCACCCGCTTGTCGCTCGGCCAGGATTCGACGAGCTGCCTGATCGTCTTGCCGAGCTCGACGAACCGCCTGGGCTGCGGCAGCGGCGGCGCGAAGATGTTCGTGTAGACCGGCACGATCGGCAGGTCGGCCTGCGGCCGCAGCGTGATGAGTGGGCAGGTGATGCTGTGGTCGATCCGCAGCTCGTTGCTGAATGCCAGGTCGAATCCGGCATCCAGGCCCTCGCGCAGCAGGTAAGCCGACAGCTCCTCCTCCCCCGGCAGGAACATCCTGGGCAGGCCGAACTCGCGTTCCTCGTTGTAGTAGTTCGCGTCGTAGAACGGCGCCTTGCCGACCAGGAACTGCGGCATGTTGTCCAGCCAGAGCTGGTGGAAGTGGTCGCTGCCGACCATCACCAGCACGTCCGGCCGAGCCGTGGTCAGCGTCTCGCGGAACGCCTCGATCTTGGCCACCCAGTCGTCGGCGAACGGCGGCCGGTCATCCCCCGAGGACGTGCTCGCGCGGTAGTAGAACGGGTGATGCGTGCTGGCGATGACCGCGACGACATTGGCCACTTGCTGCTCCCTACGTGGGCGTCAATCGGCGGGATCTTTGGCCGGGCTGGCCAGCCACTTGCGAATCTCGTCGCCATGCTCGTCCAGCCTGGGCGGCGG
>JASHXW010000230.1 GCA_030043395.1 Streptosporangiaceae bacterium | reverse complement strand
CCGATGCCAAGCTGCTGATGAAGAAGTACCCGGGCACGTACGGCCTCGGCGCGCCGAGCGACTACACCAACGCGATCGTCAGCTTCATCTGGGGCGCTGGCGGCCAGGTTGCCGTGCAGAAGAACGGCAAGTGGGTGGCGGAGCTCAACACTCCCGCATCCGAGGCAGGCATCAAGTTCTACGCCGACCTGTACCTTAAGGACCACGTCTCGCCGTCGAAGTACATCGGCGAGACTGAGCTCGGCGCTCCCGGTGCCACCTCCGGCGGGTCGGACGAGGACTTCGCCAAGGGCCTGCTCGACATGTACATCGACGGCCCGTGGGCCGAGTCCTCGCTCGAGGCTGTCAGCACCAAGTACAAGGCCGACTGGGCTTCGTTCCCGATCCCGAGCGAGAACGGGCCCAACCCAGCACCAGCCTTCGCTGGTGGCTCCGACCTGGGCGTCTGGGCCAAGAGCCCGAACAAGCAGGCTGCCTGGGACCTGATCACGGTCATGGACAGCCCGTCGAACGCAACCACCTTCGCGAACTCGCAAGGATTCTTCCCCGAGTTCACGACCTCGCTGTCGAACCCCGCTTACTCCGGCAACCCGGTCCTGTCAGGCTTCGCCAAGGCAGCCGGATACACCCAGATCTCCCCGCTCAACAGCAAGAACTGGGCGACCGCCGACGCGACCGACGCGATCATCCCGACAATGATGAAGGCACTGATGCAGGGCGCCAACTTCACGGCCACGGTGAGCAAGGCGAACACCGAACTGCAGAACGTGCTCAACACCGGCAGCGAGTCCTAGCTCGCCAGCTCCAGCTTCCGGCCGGCGGTCAGCGCTCCTTCGTGACCGCCGGCCGGGATGCCAATCCTGCGAAAGAGAAGGTCCAGCGCGATGGCTGACACGGTGCAGCGGGCCAGCGGCCAGCCAGCGCGCTGGCAGGACCGCCTGCGGTCCGGGCCCGGCGGCGGCACGGGCCTGGCCGCTCAGGCAAGCGCGTTCGTCCGCCGGCACAAGCTCGCCCCGTACCTCCTGCTCCTGCCCGCGCTCGCCGGGATCGCGCTGGTCCTGCTGTGGCCGCTCGCCCAGGTCGTTACCTACGCGTTCCAGAACTACGGCCTGCCTCAGATCACCGGTGCCGCGCCGACGCAATGGATCGGGCTGCAGAACTTCACCACGACGCTGACCGATCCTGAGTTCTGGCTCTCGCTGCGGATCACGGTGCTGTTCGCTGCGGTCGTCGTGCCGCTCACGCTGGTCGTGGGCACGCTGGTCGGCCTGCTGCTGCACCGCCTGGGCAAGAAGATGGCCGCGGTGGTCAGCACGGCGGCCTTGCTGGCCTGGGCGACTCCGCCGGTCGCGGCCAGCGTGCTGTTCTACTGGCTGTTCAACCCGGACGGCGGCCTGGTCGACTGGACGTTGTCCAAGATGCCGCACTGGCTGGTCGGCAGCACGGCCTGGGCCGGATACAACTGGACCACGACAGGCGCGCTACCGGCCTACACCGTGCTCACGGTGCTCGTGCTGTGGCAGTCGTTCCCGTTCATCGCGGTCAGCGTGCTGGCCGGCTTGAAGACGGTCCCGGCTGAGCTGTACGAAGCCGCCCGCGTGGATGGCGCCAGCCCCGTGCGCGTGTTCTGGAAGATCACCTATCCGCTGCTCAAGCCGATCTTCCTGGTGCTGCTCCTGCTGTCGGTGATCTGGGATTTCAACATCTTCACCCAGACCTACATCCTGTTCGGCGGCCTGGCCAACCGCAACGAGTTCAACCTCGGGCTCTACATCTACGACAAGGGGTTCACGTTCCCGCCGAGCTACGGCCTCGGCGGTGCGCTGGCCATGATCTTCACGATCATCGTGCTGGTGATCACGATCGGCTACGTCAGGTCCTCGGTCCGGCAGGGGGCGCTGACATGAAACAACTGCGAGCATCCCTGCTGAACGGGACAGGCGCGCTCGTCGCCCTCGTCACGGTGTTCCCGATCCTGTGGATGGTTGCGACGGCCTTCAAGCCATCACACGAGATCTACTCGCTGACGCCGAGCCTGCTGCCTGCCCATCCGACCCTGCGGAACTTCTCGGTAGTGATCAGCGGCCAGGCCTCCGGCATCGGCTCAGTGTGGCTGTTCTTCCGCAACAGCCTCGCGGTCACCCTGGCGACCGTCTTGCTGGCCTCCTTGCTCGCGTTGCTCGCCTCGGTGGCCGTAGCGCGGTTCCGGTTCAGGTTCCGCACGTCGTTCCTCATCATGCTGCTGATCGTGCAGATGATCCCTGGCCAGGCCCTGATCATCGCCCTGTTCCTGGACTTCAGCAAGATCAACTTGGTGCAGAGCCTGCCCGGCCTGATCCTCGTCTACGCCGCCCAGGCGCTTCCCGTCTCGATCTGGATGCTGCGAAACTTCGTGGCGACCGTCCCGCGGCAGCTCGAGGAGGCTGCGGCGATCGACGGCGCGAGCGGACCGACCATCTTCCGGCGGATCCTGTTCCCGCTCGTCGCTCCTGGCCTGGTCGCGACCAGCATCTTCTCCTTCATCACCGCGTACAACGAGTTCATCGTGGCGCTTACCTTCCTCGGCCAGGCGCATTCGACCTACACGCTGTCGCTGTACGTGCAGTACTTCTTCGGCCGAGGCGGCGCGGAGTGGGGGCCGATCATGGCCGCGTCGACGATGTACACCGTCCCCGTGATGATCTTCTTCCTGATCGTCAGGCGCCGGCTGGTCGGCGGGCTCGTCGCGGGGGCGGTGAAGGGATGACCTCGCCGATCGCCGCCGACCCGTCACTGGGCCGGCTCGCCGACGCACTCCTGATTCCGCCGTTTCCTGGTCATGAGGCACCGCCGTGGGTGCTCGGCGCGCTGCGCGACGGGCTTGCCGGGGTCACCGTGTTCGGGCCGAACATCGACGGGCCGGACCAGCTCGCCAGCCTCATCGCGGCCCTGCGGGCCGCTGCGCAGGAGCCGGTCATCGCGATCGACGAGGAAGGCGGCGACGTCACCAGGACCGCCCACTACACGGGCAGCCCTTACCCGGGGAACGCGGCTCTCGGCGCGGTCGATGATCCGGTTCTGACGCAGGCCGTCTATCACGCCCTTGGCCAGGACCTGGCCGCACTCGGCGTGAACCTGAACCTTGCTCCCTCGGTCGACGTCAACACGGCCGCCGACAACCCGGTCATCGGCACGCGCTCGTTCGGCGCCGACACCGAGCTAGTAGCCAGGCACGCCGCGGCAGCCGTCGCAGGCCTGCAGTCTGCCGGCGTCGCTGCATGCGCCAAGCACTTCCCCGGGCATGGCAGCACGAGCGCTGACAGCCATCACGTCATCGCGACCGTCGGGGGGTCGCTCGATGCGATCAAGCGCCGCGACCTGCCTCCCTTCGTCGCCGCCATCGAGGCGGGCGTGCACGCCGTGATGCCAGGTCACCTGCGAATCCCGGAACTGACTGGTGACCTGCCTGCCTCGCTGTCGGCAGCCGCGCAGGCAGGCCTGCTGCGCGGTGAGCTCGGCTTCCGCGGAGTGATCGTGTCCGACGCGCTGGAGATGCGCGCGGTCAGCGGCCCGTACGGCATACCCGGGGCAGCAGTCATGGCAGTGGCGGCCGGGACCGACCTGCTGTGCTTCGGCCGCGATCAGGACGAGCTGACGTACCTGCGCGTCAGGGACGCGCTCGTCGAGGCTGTCACCTCAGGACGGATTCCAGCCTCCAGGCTCGAGGAGTCAGCCACCCGGGTAGCCGAGCTGCGCGCCTGGGCCACCGCCGCCCGCCAGGACACCAGCGGCCTCCTTGCCAGTCCCAACGGCACTGTGGGCATGGTCGCCGCCCGCCGCGCGCTCCGGCTCGAAGGCACGCCTGGGCCGATGGTCGACCCGGTCCTGGTCGAGATCGTCCCGCCGTCCAACATCGCCGTCGGGACCGTCCCGTGGGGCCTGAGCACGTGGGCGGACCCGGCGTCCGTGTACCGGATCAGCACCGGCGACGCCCAGCCGGCTGGCACCGAAGACGTGCTCGCGGCAGCGTACGGACGGCCGCTGCTAGTTGTCGTTCGTGACGCCCATCGCTATCCCGTCGCGCAGGAGATCGTGCTCAGACTGCTCGCCGCGAGGCCGGACGCCGTCGTCGTCGAAATGGGCCTGCCGGTTTGGCGTCCCCCAGCCTCGGTATATCTCGCTACATTTGGAGCCACGCGTGCCAGCAGCCGTGCTGCCGCGGGGATACTCGGATTGACGCGTGAGGTGAGTGCGAGTGGGCCAGATCGTTCTTGACCATGTGACCAAGGTCTACCCCGGCAACGTCAAGGGGATCGACGACCTCAGCCTGGACATCGCCGACGGCGAGTTCATGGTCCTGGTCGGCCCGTCGGGATGCGGCAAGTCGACGGCCCTGCGGTCGATCGCCGGGCTGGAGGAGATCACCTCGGGAACGATCTCGATCGGCGAGCGCGTGGTGAACAACCTGCCGCCGAAGGACCGCGACATCGCCATGGTCTTCCAGAACTACGCGCTCTACCCGCACATGACCGTCGAGCAGAACCTGGCATTCGGGCTGCAGCAGCGCAGGACGCCGAGAGACGAGATCCGCAGGCGAGTCGCCGAGGTGGCCGGGCTGCTTGG
>JASHXW010000229.1 GCA_030043395.1 Streptosporangiaceae bacterium | reverse complement strand
CGGCGAGGTGAAGTCGAGCTCGCAGTGCGCGTCCGGGTAGATCTCGGCGAGTTCCCTGTTGATCCGCCGCGCCCGGCGGACGGTTGCCGTGTCCGCCTTCGGCGGTGCGGCCTTGGAGGGCGCTGCCTTGGATGGCACTGCCCTGGACCGAACCGCCTTCGGGGACACTGCCTTCGCCTGTCCAGCCTTGGTTACCGCTGCCCTGGTCACCATTCCAGCCTACGGTCAGCCAGCGACACCGCAGCCATAGTGCGCGGCGCAGACCTCAGGCGCGAACGGCAGAACGCGCTGCCTTAGGTCATCGGCACCGACATGGCGGCCAAGTACTACCACTGCAACCGAGCCCGCTCCCCCCTGCCGCAGCGCCATCGCCGCCGATTGCGCGCTCGCTCCCGACGTCCAGGTGTCGTCGAGCAGTAGCACCTGAGCGCCAGGTACTCGCGCCGCACGGAATCGTGCTGGGTCGAGATCGCGCTCCTGCTGGCCGCCTGGCCTGGCTACGAGTTCCGCCCACACACAACTTAGGTAGGGAGCGATCAGAGCCCGCAACGGATGCGGACCCGGGCGTCGCGCCGATGGGACGACCGCCACGTGCGTCGGCCACGCCGGGCCGCCAGCTCGGGTCGCTCGCTCGACGCAGGCACCGTGATCGCGAAGGAACACCAGCAATAAGGCGAGCAGGTTCGTCGCAGCCGCGGTGCTGGCTGCGCCAGGGTGCGGCGACTTGTACCGCCAGAGCTGCCTCGCGTGCTGGCCGCCCTTGACCGCGAACGCCACTGGCACGACCACGTCGGCCAGCTGCCCTTGCGCGCATTGCCTGTGCAGGCCGCATTGATAGCAGCGCGAGCTTCGGCGCCCGGACGGACCGCGGCAGACGGCACACAGGCCAGGAGCACCCGGATACGGCGCGCTCAGCGTCGGCTGCTGCAGGCGCACAAGTTCGCGCAGCTCTTGCCATTGCGCGTCCGGCAGCGGACGCAGCAGCGTGCCGGCCGTTGCCCGCTCGCCCCGGTCCTGTTTCAGCACGGGCGCCAGACTAGGTAAAGGCTCTGACATTTTGTTCGGGTTCATCAGCATGGCCCCGAGAGGTGCCGGCGAGCGGATAGGCTGCGATCGCATGGCTCCGGCAGTCCGGTAGGCTCGTCGGGACAGGGCCCGAGTGTTCCGCGCGCGGAGTTTGGAAGCCTGTCCTGAGGGCACCGCCGCTAGCGGCGGGTTCTCACTGGTGCTGGGTCCTGGCCATGCGGAAGAGCCAGCCGGGCCCGAAGAGTCAGCGGCCCACTACCCAAAAGGCACTGCGCCCGGCGCAGTACAGGCCAGTCACGATCGGGACGACCGTAAATGCAAATGCCTCAGCCAGCACCCGGACCGGCCGCGTCCGACGGATCTGCAGCAGCCGACGGATCTGCTGCATCCGGCGAGTCAGCGACGTCCGGCGCATCAGCTGACTCCGCCCCCGGCAGGCCGCCGCTCATCCGCCGAACGCTTTCGCTCTTGCAGCGGAACTGGCTGGCCTCGATCCTCATCGCGGCCGGCGCGGCCCTGCGGCTGATGGCCAACATGGCCTATCATCCCGCGATCTTGTACATCGACTCGCTGAAGTACCTGTACGACGCATGGCCAGGCGCTGACCCGGTCGGCTACAAGATCCCGCTCAAGGCGACCCTGCTCTTCGGCGGCCTGGGCTTTGTCGAGTTCACCCAGCACTTGCTCGGACTCGCGATCGCTATCACCATCTACGTGGTGCTCGTCCGGCGCGGGGCTCCGCGCTGGCTCGCCGCGATCGCCATGGCCCCGGTGCTGCTCGACGGTTATCAGCTCAACGTCGAGACGATGATCATGCCCGACATCTGGTTCGAGGTGTTCATCGTGGGCGGGCTGGCCTTCCTGCTGTGGCGGCCCAAGCTCACGCTCGGCATGGCGATGATCGGTGGCGCCCTGCTCGGCTGCTCGGTCGGCATCAGGCAGGTCGGCGAGATCCTGATCGTGCCCGCGCTGGTGCTCGTGATCGCTCAGGGCGGCGGCTGGCGGCACATGCTTCAGCGGGCGACCGCTGTGACGTGCGCGTTCGCCCTGGCAGTGCTGTTCTACCTGAGCGCGTCTTACCAGCTCACTGGACATTTCTGGATCTCGCGGTCCTCGGTCAGCCTCACCTACGGCCGGATGGCGGCGGTGGCTGACTGCGCGACGCTGAAGCTGCCTGCGGTCGAGAAGCCCCTGTGCCCGGATGCCAAGCAGCAGGCTGCGGGCCCGGACTGGCTGGATCACAGCATCGCTTCGCCACTGCGGCTGTACCCCGATCACCTGACCGCCCTGCACTACTCGGCCAGCGTGATCAACAACAAGGACCAGTACGTGGTGGACTTCAACCGCGCGGTGGAGTCCCAGCAGCCGCTGCGGGTGATCAAGGGGATCCTGCGCGACTCGATCAAGCTGTTCGCGCTAACCAGGCATACCGACCCAGGTGACACGCCGATCTCGCGGTGGCAGTTCCAGAGCACGTTCCCGACCAAGGACTACACCCCGTGGATCTCGGTCAAGAACAACGCCATCTACGTCGACGTCGGCACGCTGCACTCTTCGAGCATCCAGAAGCTCAAGCCGCAGTATGGCGGTGCACCGCAGGTCGACAAGCCGATAGCGTCCTTCCTGCGCAGCTACCAGCTCGACGGCGGTTACACGCCCGGCCCGTTCCTGGCCCTGTGCGTGCTCGCCGGGCTGTTCGGGTCGCTGTACATCTTCGCGCGCAAGCGCCTGACTCCGGTCACGCGCCAGCTCGCGCAGGCCTGCATCGGGTTCTTCGTCACGGGCGTGCTGATCCTGGGGGTCTCGGACTTCTTCGAGTTCACCTGGCGCTACCAGCTCCCCGCGCTGGTTACCCTCCCGCCAGCCGGCGCTCTCGGCCTCGCCGTCCTGCTCCAGGCTCGCAAGCGACGCGAGCCTGAGGTCACGGGCACCGCGCCCGAGCGAGCACCGGAGATGGCCACGCCAGCGAAGTGACCCAGAACGCCAGTGACTCCGGCGGCCTGCGGGCCGCCGGAGTCCGCACACTCAGGGCCACGCCACGCGTCCTGCTGAACCACTGGCTCCTCGTCGTCTTCCTGGCCGCAGGGCTCGTGCTGCGGGTTCTCGCGCAGCTCGCCTACCACCCGGCGCTGCTATACATCGACACGATCAAGTACCTGTACAACGCCTACCCGGGGGCCGACCCGGTGGGCTACAAGGTGCCTGTCAAGCTGATCCTGGCCGTCGGCAGTCTCGGCACCGTCACCGCAGTCCAGCACCTGCTCGGCCTGGCCATGGCCATTGCCATCTACCTCATCCTGATGCGGCACGGCACCGCGCGCTGGCTGGCCGCCATCGCGGTCGCCCCTGTGCTGCTCGACGGATACCAGATC